>JAQUNC010000007.1 GCA_028717805.1 Atribacterota bacterium | reverse complement strand
AAGCTTATGCACAAATAGTTGTACCTTATGAGAAAAAGTTTGTACCGGATTACTCTTTCTTAGCTGATTATTACTGGCCGGAGAATTAGTAATAAAAGTATGGATATTCCTTTCTTTGTAGTTCTAAATTTTTTAGTTTTAGAACTACAAAGAAAGGAATCTTAGTTTTAAGAATAATTTTGATGAAAAATAGTCTTCTAAAGTGTTTTTAATTCAAAGAAAGGAATTAACATGAATGCATTTCTTAAGTTTATTGACAAGATTAGTGAATTAGTTGCAAAAGTGAGTGCCTGGTTGATTATTTTTCTAACCTTTGCTTTATTTTATGAAGCAATTTCTAGATATTTATTCAATTCCCCAACTCTCTGGGCATATGATTTAAGCTATATGTTATATGCAGTAATTTTTTTATTAGGGGCAGGGTATGTACTTTCTATAGATAGACATGTAAAAGTAACTTTGATTTCTGACTTTTTCTCACCCCGTGTACGGGCATTTGTTAATATTATTCTATATCTACTCTTATTTTTTCCGGCAATAGCCATTCTTTTTATTAAAGGAATTGATTTTGCTACCTTTTCATGGAGGATAAAAGAAGTGAGCGCTAGTGGTACTTGGAGACCGGTAATTTATCCTTTAAAAACAGTTTTACCAGTAGCAATGGGTATTTTATTACTTCAGGGAATTGCTCAATTTATTCGTTCTATATTTTTACTACTGGGAAAGGAGACAGATAATGGATCCTGAGTTAATAGCTCTTTTAATGTTTGTATTTTTAGCTATCTTTATTTTCCTTGGTTTTCCATTATTTGCTGTTTTAGCGGGAGTTTCAGTAATAGGTGGGTATCTTGGATGGGGGAGCCGAGTGTTTAGTCAGATGATTTTAAATACCTGGTCAATCATGGGGAGTAATGTTTTACCTGCAGTACCTCTTTTTGTATTTATGGGTACATTCATGGAAGCATCAGGAGTTGCTGAAAGAGCTTATAAAACAATAAGAATCATTCTTGGTCCAGTAAAAGGATCTCTTGCTTTAGCTACCATTATAATATGTACCTTATTTGCTGCTGCTACAGGAATAGTAGGTGCATCAGTTACAGTCATGGGCTTGCTTGCATTACCGAGTATGTTAAAATATAGTTATAATAAACCATTAGCTACAGGAACTATTTTGGCTGGTGGAACTTTAGGTATTTTAATTCCACCGAGTGTTCTTCTTATTTTATATGGACCTTTAGCAGGCTTACCAATTCCCAGTCTTTTTGCAGGGGCTATTTTACCTGGACTATTATTGTCGGTGTTATATATTGTTTATATAATTGTTATATGTAAATTAAAACCAGAACTTGCTCCTTCTTTACCCTCAGAAGAAATGAGATATAAAATTGTTGATATTTTAAAGATGTTTACAATTAATGTATTTCCTTTTATTTTTGTTATTATTCTCGTGTTAGGTTCAATTATTTTAGGAGTAGCTTCTCCTACTGAAGCCGCCTCTATTGGAGTTATTGGTAGTTTAG
The DNA here is from genome assembly GCA_028717805.1 of Atribacterota bacterium. Lineage (NCBI taxonomy): Bacteria > Pseudomonadati > Atribacterota > Atribacterota bacterium. The sequence goes on along the minus strand of JAQUNC010000007.1, from coordinate 64,921 downwards.
GACTTGCCATTATTTATCGTAAACTTACTTGGGAAAAATTGAAAAAATCTGTTTATGAAACAATGATTGTTACTTCATTTGTAATAATCATAACTGTAGCTGCTAAAATATTTGGAGGGGTTTTTTTGGCTTTAGGAGGAGGCAATTTAATTACTAATTTTTTTCTAAGTCTAAAAATAGGTTCTTATGGAATCCTTTCTATAATACTATTACTTATTTTTATAATGGGATTTTTTTTAGATTGGATTCCAATACTATTAATATTTATTCCTATCGTTGCTCCTATGGTTCCCAAACTAGGATTTGATCCTCTCTGGTTTGGTATAGTTACTGCCGTATGTCTTCAAACTTCTTTTTTAACACCTCCTTTTGCAGTTTCAATATTTTATTTAAAAGGAATAGCACCATCCAGTGTCCAGTTAAAGGATATTTATAGGGGTATTACCCCTTTTATTATATTGCAAATAATAGGTTTAATCATTACTATATTGTTCCCCCAGTTAGTACTCTGGATACCAACGGTAATGGGTATTTATTAAACTTCACGTGAGGAGAGTTAAATATGAACTATTTCCAAAGAAAGAATATTAGAATCAACCTTTCCAATAACGAAATCAGGGCAGAATCATTTTCTGATGACTTATATTCAGATTTCCTTGGTGGCAGTGGTATAGCTTCTTATATTCTTTATACAGAACAAGCATATAGCCTCTCACCATTTTCTCCTCAAATGCCCTTACTCATTATCCCTGGTTTATTGACAGGCACCCCCGTTCCTTCAGCTTGTAAGACTTCAATCTGTTCCAAATCACCTTTGTCTAATAGCTGGAGTGAATCGACTGTGGGTGGATATTTTGGTGCTGAGTTAAGAAAAGCTGGTTATAATGGTATCTATATCACAGGCAAAGCTGACAAGCCAGTATATATTATGATAGATAATGATAAAGTAGAAATAAGATCAGCTGAGAGGATATGGGGAAAAGATAATTCTACTGCTAGTAAACGATTGAAAGAAGAAGTTGATAATCAGGCAGTCTCCATGTGTATTGGAATTGCTGGGGAAAATTTGGTCAAGATTTCTGGTATTTCAGTGTTTACAGAGTACAATGAGATGCGTGTAGCAGCCAGAGGCGGATTGGGTGCAGTGATGGGAGCAAAGAAGTTAAAGGCCATAGTAGTAAGGGGTACAAAAAGGGTTGACCTTGAAAACAAGGATGCGTTAATTCGTTCAATCAAAGGCTATATTCCATCGATCAAAGAGGCCACTAGAGCCTTCTCCCATTATGGTACTTCAGGTTCAGTTCCCGGAGCAGAAATGTCTGGAGACCTGCCCATCATGAATTGGCGTGGAACAAGTTGGGAAGAAAAATCACTGAAGATAAGCCAGCAGACTATGGCAGAAAAAGCATTTGTCAAGCATCACAGTTGTTTTGCCTGTCCGATCAGATGCGCAAAAACGGTAAAGATTTTAAGTGGACCATATGAGGGCGAGGAAACAGAGCAACCAGAATATGAAACCATCGCTGGTCTGGGTTCCATGCTCTTGAATGATGATTTAGCTACCCTGATTGAAGCAGCTGATCTATGTAACAGATACGGTCTAGATACTATGTCTGCAGGCAGTGTCATTGCCTTTGCCATGGAGGCATACGAAAATGGCCTTATCACCGAGAAAGATACTGGGGGTATCAAGGTCGAATGGGGAAACAGGGATGCAATATTGAAACTGATTACCAAAATTACGAACAAGGATGCTATTGGTGCCATCCTTTCTGAAGGAACTAAAAATGCTGCGTCTCATATTGGGGGTATCGCAAGAGAATTTGCTATGCATGTAAAAGGTTTAGAAGTAGCCTTTCATGATCCCCGGCTTTGGGCAACCATGGCTTTAAATTACGCCACAGCAAATCGAGGAGCTTGTCATTTGGAGAGTCTTAGTTATATAGCAGAGAGTGGCAGATTTAATCCCTCTCTCATTGGGTTTGGGCCAACAAGAAGCTGGGAAGAAAATGTAGCCTTAGTGATCAAGATGCAGAATTTTATGACAGTGTTGAATGCCTTGGGGATTTGTAAATTTATCATTCTAGGAGGCATTGGACCGGAACAAATAACCCAGTGGCTGAATTTAGTTACCAATTGGGAATTGGATGTTGAAGGCTTATTACTTTTGGGAAATAAACTGTTCAATCTAAAAAGGGCTTTTAATAACAAGATCGGCTTTACTCGCATGGATGATACTCTCCCTCCTAGACTTCTAAAATCTGCCCGGGTGAAAGGAGGTTATGCGGAAAAGAATCCTCAATTAGACCGAATGCTGGAGAGATATTATCAAATTCGAGAATGGGATGAATTTGGAAGGGTTGAAATAAATTTAGAATGATTAAATTACTACTGAAAATACCGCGATATTATACAATATAAAGAAAGGTGAGAGGATATGAAAATAGAATCCATTTTTTCTATACTAACTCCTTCAAAGATATTAATAGGGAATAATTCAATTGAAAATATTGGAGAAGAGGCGACTAAATTAGGTGCAAATAAAGTTCTGATAATCACAGATATAGGAATTGTACAAGCTGGAATAATTGATAGAATAAAGAATATATTGGAAAATAATAATTTAGTTGTAGGTATTTTTGATAGAGTTGAACCAGAACCTCATGCAAAAGTAGTATATGATTGTGTAAAAGAAATGGAAGGAGGAAATTACAACCTCCTAGTAGGAATAGGTGGAGGGAGTGTTATAGATGTAACTAAGGGAGTTTCTGTATTAGTTACTAATGGAGGTAAGCTCAATGATTATTATGGTTTTGATAAACTACGGAAACCAGGATTAAAAAAAATACAGATTCCTACAACTGCTGGGACTGGAAGTGAAGTAACAAATGTTTCTGTATTAATCGATGAAAATGAAGAAAAAGTTGTTATATATAGTCCTTATTTATTTGCTGATCTTGCAATAGTTGATCCGATTCTGACATTGAGTATGCCTCCAAAAATTACTGGTCATACAGGTATGGATGCTTTATGTCATGCAATTGAGTCTTATACCTCGCTAGATGCAAATATATTTACAGATACTATTAGTTTCAAAGCGATTTCTTTAATTGGTAGAAGCCTTAGGAAAGCTGTTTTTCAGGGAGATAAGGATGTGGCTTCACGTTATAACATGTCTATTGCTAGTCTTTTTGCTGGAATTTCTTTTTCGATTGCAGGATGTAACGCTGTACATGCTTTGGGTTTAGCTTTGGGTGGTAAATATCATATTCCCCATGGTTTATCTAATGCGTTAATGTTGCCATCAGTCATAGAGTTTAATTTACCAGGAAATTATGAAAAATTTAAAAATATTGCAGCAGCTTTAGGAGAGCAGGTAGATGGTTTTTCAATTATAGAAAGTGCAAGTAAGACAGTTAGTGCAATTAGGAGGCTTTCTGAAGATATAGGTATTCCACAAAGGTTGAGAGCTACAGGTGTTAGTAAAGAACATATTGAAGAATTATCTAAAATTGCGGTAAAGGCGGAAAGATTGCTAGTGCATAATCCCAGGAAACTTAATCTAGAAGATATTATTAAAATTTATCACAATGCTTGGTAATTATTAAAATCCCTTATTTTACTATCTGGGGTTTAAGTTTTTAAAATAATATTAAGATTACTTTTAGATAATAGTATATTTTATTTATAAAATAAATAATGCTAATAAAAACTTTCCATAAATGATATTTCTCTACATTTAATTAAGAATTGGCTTTTATCTTAAAGATTATAACGAGTTTGTTTAGCCGCTCTCATAATTATATATGATGAAATTCATATCACAAAACTAGTTATTTTATGCAAGTCTATATTTAGGCAAACCATGTAATATCTACAATAAATTAATTGTACTAAAAAATATTTTTATAATATTATGTAATGCAATACTTAAGAATTGCTTTTGTATTTCTAAATAAAACCTTTTTAGACTTCTTTTAATGGGTAAATAGGGGAAATAATAAATAGGTAACAATGCTATAATTATAGAAGGGATTTGTTTAGTTTAAGGTGGTTTTGGAGGTATATTAAAAGAATTGATTGCAGAAGACTTAGGCGTTCCAATTGTAAAATCATTGGTCTTTAACAAATTATTTGATAGGAGAGGTGGAGAGAACTTACTGATCAATATCATATCACTCGAAAAGACCAAGATCCATTTACTTTACATAGTCAACATAAAGCCCAATAAGTCTTGGTAAAAGGAAAATTACAAGAAGAAGTTTTACTAATAAAAATTGTTGGCAGTTAATAAAGATTATTAGCCCATTTCTTTAAGGTAGACAAAGCCCTTCGAGTTGATACTTTTTTGGAAAAATTAAAGATACTATCAATAGCTTTTCTAAAATAGTACAGTAACAGCAGGTTTTAGTTGCACATGAGCCGATAATGCATCAGCTGTTTTAGTTATGTCTGAAGATAGGTCTAAAGAACTAAAATTAGAAACAATGGTACACATTAGAGCTTATGCTTCTGTTGGCATTGATCCAAACATTAAATGTATTAGTTCTGCAAAAGCTATCAAGCAACTTTTAAGAAAGTTACATTTGAGAATTAGCTATATTGATCTTTTTGAAATTAATGAAGCGTTTACTGTAAAAATAGTAGATGAAAAAGGAAAATTAGAATTTGATATAGAGAAAGTTAATGTTAATGGTAAACTATTTCTTTATTGAGTACTGAACTATCTGATACATTAAATAATACAGAGCCATTTATTAGTATGCATTTTTTAACTTAGCTTGGCAATACAGCTAGTTGAAATAATTCCTGGATTATTTACATCAGAAAATATAATCAAAAAAGTTCAAAAATTCGGTAATCAGTTTGGGAAATATAGGTTTTGGAAGATAATCTACTGGTGGAATTGTGAGTAGAAATTTAGGATCTCTAATTAATGAAGCTTTTTTTATATGTAGAAGGAATTACATTAGTTTAGGGTATGATGTGGCAATGAAATTAGGAGCAAATTTACTTATTGGATCCTTGCATTTAGCTGATTTAATAGGTTTTTGTATCCATTAGACTAAAATAGGAACTTTGATCATGAATATTGTGATAGCAAATATATACTCATCCCTTATTGAAGAAAATAGTAAGAGGAGAATTTCTAGGGAAGAAGGCAGGAAGAAGGTTTTGAGCATAATAAATAAAGGTAGTGTAAGATTTTATTTGTTTTTTGGAAACAACCTACCGAGTAGCTAACAAAAGATATGCTCACTTCATATAATTGGCATTATTCTTTGAAAAAATAGACTAATTTAGGTATAATTAGTAAGTTATTTGGTAAAATGAACAAATTTCTTCGAGTTAACTATCCTAAAGACCTGTTCTATGGTAGTTAACCGCTAGGTTCATTAATAAATTTTTGAGCCTCCCGTATTGGAAAGAAGAAAAAAATCCTGTACGGTAATTCCATACAGGATTTTTTAATATACCAATAACCAAAATTTACTATATACTATTTAAGAGAGGGGTTTCAGGGGAAGCATCCCCTGATGATGTATGTTTTTATGGTTCAACCACTATTTAAAGTCACAACAATTGAAGAAAGCCTAAAAATTTTTCGTCAATCTTTTGATTTTGCTACATTTTTTAAGAATCGTGATGAGCAAATAGACCTTATCCATGCTTATGGAAGAGTGTTAGCAGAAAATGTTATTTCAACTGAGAATATACCTGGATTTAATAGATCAACTATGGATGGATACGCAGTTAAGGCTAGTGATACTTATGGAGCAAGTGATAGTTTGCCAGCTTATCTTGATTTGCTTGGTGAGATAAAGATGTCAGAAAAACCTTCTTATGTATTGCAAAAGGGACAAGTGGCAAGAATTTCAACTGGAGGGATGTTACCAGAAGGAGCTGATTCAGTAGTTATGTTGGAGTATACAGAAGACTTAAGCCCTACAGTGATTGAAATAAGTCGTTCAGTAGCTCCCTGGGAAAATGTATTGCGTAAAGATGAAGATATCAAGAAAAATGAAAGAGTTTTAGAAAAAGGTTGTTACTTGAGACCACAGGATATTGGCTTGTTAGCAGCCCTGGGTTTAGAAAGAATCAAAGTTTTCAAAAAACTAGTAGTGGCAATTATTTCTACCGGTGATGAAATTATTTCTATAAATCAAAAACCTGAACCAGGCCAGGTTCGTGATATTAACTCTTTTGCACTTGGTGCAGCAGTAAAGCAAGTAGGTTGTATTCCCTATTATGCTGGCATTATCAAAGATAATGAAAAGATGTTGAAAAATGTACTTCAGAAATGTTTAGATACCCCGGAAATTGATTTAGTCTTAATTTCTGGAGGCAGTTCAGTGGGTATTAGAGATTATACCTTAGATGTATTGAATAATCTTGGTTCACCTGGAGTCCTGGTTCACGGCTTAGCCTTAAAACCTGGTAAACCTACTATTCTTTCTTTAAATAAACAAAAATTATTTGTTGGTTTGCCCGGACACCCTGTTTCAGCCATGATGGTTTTTGATAATGTGGTAAAAAGAATAATGTTTGACTTAAAAGGTGAAATACTTCATATTGGACAAAGAAAAATGGTTGATGCCTTACTAGAAAGTAATGTATTTTCAGATGCTGGCAGAGAAGAATATGTAAGGGTAGTACTGAAAAGTAAGAATGACCAACTGTGGGCTGAACCGATTTTGGGTAAGTCTGGAATTATTTCTTCTTTAGCCAAAGCTGATGGATATATTACTATCAAACTCAATCAAGAAGGTTTATATCAGGGAGAAAAGGTTAGCGTTACTATATTTTAGTTTTATTACAATATATTATAATATTTAAGCGAAACTGATATAGAGTTAATGAAAAAAGGGGTTTAAGGGGAGAATCCCCTTACGACCTTGCTGGACAAATATACTAAACAATATTATAAAACAAGGTATATTTGAAATTATAGTTTTTGAGTAGTAAAAATAGAGAATGAAAAAGGAAGGAATATTTTTACAATATAAGGGGTTTAAGGGGAGAATCCCCTTACGATATGTTTATGATGGAACGAAATATTTATTTGAAGAAAATATCCTTAGAGGAAGCAAAGCAAAAAATCGAGAAAGCCATTACAGAAGGTCTAATTACTTTAAACTCCAAACATGAGTTGCTTTCGGTAGAAAAATCGCTTGAGCGAATTACTTCTAAAGCTGTTTTTGCTAGAAGATCTTCTTTGCATTATACTGCATCAGCCATGGATGGAATAGCCGTACATTCCCGCAGTGCAGAGGATGCCTCAGAAAAAAATCCAATTATTCTAAGTCATAAGAAAGATTTTTTATATGTAAATACCGGAGATCCTTTACCAGAAGAATTTGATTCAGTGATAAAAATTGAAGATGTAGTTCCTGTTAGAACGGATAGTAATGTGCCGAATCAGAAAGAGAATTTCGCGCAACTGAAAATATTTCAATCTGTTTCCCCGGGTATGAATGTTCGTAATATAGGAGAAGATATTGTCACTCACCAACTCATATTAACTGCGAATCATAAAATTAGACCGGTGGATATAGGTGCTTTAATGGCAGGAGGGATATCAGAAATAGAGGTTTGGAAGAAGCCGCAAGTTGCTATTATTCCCACTGGAGAAGAATTGGTCGGACTTGATGAAGGAGAGATAAAAGCAGGGGATATCCTTGATTTTAATTCTAGAATGTTATCAAATTCGGTGATTCAATGGGGTGGAGAGCCTGTTATATATCCAATTATTCGTGATATTAAAGAGGATTTAAAAAAGATATTACAGTCAGCAGTAAAAGATAATGACATTGTTACAGTAATTGCAGGAACCTCTGCTGGTAGTAAAGATTTTACTGCAAAAGTACTGGCAGATATGGGAGAAATATTATTTCATGGTATAGCTATGATGCCAGGAAAGCCTACATTAGCCGGGATGGTTCAAGGTATTCCCGTTATTGGTTTACCGGGATACCCGGTTTCTTACTTATTAGCAGCATGGGAATTTGTTTTGCCTTTGGTTTATAAAAGTTTAAGGCTGAGCCCTCCAGGAAGGATTAAGACCAAGGTATTAATGGCTAAAAAGATAGTTTCCAAGTTAGGAAATGAAGAATTTCTTCGGGTAAAATTAGCTAAGATTGATGATAAAATAATGGCATATCCCTTAAATCGCGGAGCAGGGATTATTTCGTCATTGGTAGAAGCTGATGCACTTATTAGAATACCGTCACTTAGCGAAGGTTTGAGCTTTAAAGAAGAAACTGAAGCAGAATTATTATTAGAGCATGATTTTAATATAGATAACACCATAATTATTATCGGCAGTCATGATCTGATATTGGATATTTTAAAGAATGAGTTGCAAACCAATTCGCCAGAATTTCGTCTAGCATCTTTTCATACCGGAAGTATGGGAGGACTGTTAGCATTGAAACAGGAGATTGCCCACCTGGCAACTTCTCATCTTTTGGATGTGGAAAGTGGAGAATATAATTTTCCCTATATCAAGCGTGTTTTAATAAGTCAAAGTGTCGCGGTAGTAAATATGGCTTTTAGACAGCAGGGCTTTATGGTAGCAAAAGGCAATCCTAAAAACATTTTGGCAATAAAAGATTTAGCAAGAGATGATATTCGTTATATTAATCGACAAAAAGGGTCGGGAACACGGATTCTTTTAGATTATTTGCTTAAAAAGAACAATATTAATCCTACCTCAATTCAAGGATATAATCAGGAGGAATTTACCCATCTAATGGTAGCTTCTGCAGTTGTCAACCAAAGAGTAGATGTAGGTTTAGGAATTTTTTCAGCTGCTAAAGCATTTAATCTGGACTTTGTCCCTCTCATTAAAGAGCGCTATGATTTAATTATTCCCGAAAGATATTTTCATAGCCAGAGAATAAAAAAGATATTAGAAATAATAAGAACAAATCATTTTAAGGAGCAGGTTGCCCAGCTTGGTGGATATGATCTAAACGAATGTGGCAACATATTATTAAATGGAAAAATTAATTGATTCGTATAATCGACAAATTATCTATTTCAGAATTTCATTGACTGACCGTTGTAACTTTAGATGCATTTATTGTTCTACTTCAGAGAAAAATTTTTACTTTATTCCTCATCAAGAGATTCTTCGTTATGAAGAAATTGCAGAGATTGCCCGGGTTGCTGGTGATTTGGGAATGACGAAGATTAGATTGACCGGAGGGGAGCCTTTAGTTAGAAAAGGAATTGTTGATTTAATCAAGCAATTAAGCCGGATAAGAACATTAGAGGATATTTCCATGACGACCAATGGTTATTTTCTGGCTGACTTGGCAACTTCTTTAAAAAATGCCGGCTTGAAAAGAGTTAATATTAGCCTCGATTCATTACAAAGAGAAAAATTTAAACAAATTACCGGATTTGATGGGCTGGAGAAGGCATTACGAAGCATTGATACTGCCTTGAAAATTGGCTTAACTCCAGTTAAAATAAATGTAGTTTTATTAAAAGGAATCAATGAGAACGAAATAGAAGATTTTATTCAGCTGACATTCGATAAGCCAGTTTATGTTCGGTTTATCGAATTAATGCCTACCAATAGGCAATTAACCAAAGTGAATATGAAACACTATGTTTCTGCTCAAACTATTCTAGAAAAGATGAAAATAAAATTTTCTGATTTAAAACCGTCATTAAATGAAGAGGCTTGTGGTCCTGCGGTTTATTATCAATTGCCTGGCGCAAAAGGAACGATAGGTTTCATTACTGCAATCAGTCAGCATTTTTGTGCGAGGTGTAACCGTATTCGATTAACTGCTGAAGGGAAATTAAGGCCTTGTCTTTATAGTTCTAAGGAAATTAACCTTAAAGGGAGATTACGGTCTCTACCTTTGGAAAACCGAAATTTGCGAAGAAAGATCATCCAGGAAAGTCTGGAAGAAGCGATACGCATTAAACCATTCAGACATCATATCAGAGATAATCATATTTCTGAATTTAATATGTCTGAGATAGGAGGTTAGCTAATGGATCGTGAGAAATGGTTCACCCACTTAAATGAAAAAGGAAGGGCGCGTATGGTTGATGTGGGAGAAAAACAGGATACTCACCGGATTGCTATTGCGGAAGGGGAAGTTATCATGAAACCGGAAACCCTTGCTTTGATTAGAGATAGAAAGATGGCTAAAGGAGATGTCTTGGGTATAGCTCAGGTTGCTGGAATCATGGCTGCCAAGCAGACCAGTCAATTGATTCCCCTCTGTCACCCTCTTATCCTGACCAATGTGGATATGGATTTTTACTTTATGGAAGAAAGGAACAGCATCTTAATTCGTTCCATTGTCATGACTACTGGTAAAACTGGAGTGGAAATGGAGGCTTTGCATGCTGTAACAGTGGCTGCCCTTACCATTTACGATATATGCAAGGCAGTAGAACGGGGTATGGAAATAAGTCATATTCACCTGGTGGAAAAAGACGGTGGGCAGAGTGGTCATTATCAGGGAAAATCATATCTCAAGATAGAACATGAAGGAGTACAGGATAATCAAGAGGAAGCAGTTAATAGAGAAAACCAGCAAAAAGGAGTGGTATTAGCAGTTTGTGTGGGAGATAGCCGAAAAATTCCCAAAAAGCAAGTACCCAGCGCCATTGTGATTGAAAATGTTGGGCTAAAAGGAGATATACATGCAGGAATAGATCATAAACAGGTAAGCCTGTTAAGTCTATCCAGTTTGGAAAAGAAAAAGGAAGAAGGGTATGAACTGAATTATGGAGACCTCTTTGAGAATATAGTCTTTCAGGGTCTGGAAGATTTATACCAATATCCCATAGGTACTATAATTAAGATAGGACCAGAAGTTATCCTTAGTATTACTCAGATAGGTAAAGACCATGATGTGGATATTGTGGTTCGTAAACAGAAAGTTCGTTCTATTATGCCACAGGAAGGGATTTTTACTCAAGTCGTTAGGGGAGGCACTATTCAGGTAGGGGACTCTATAGAGGTGATAGCTTGATATGATTAAGGTTGCCATTATTACCGTAAGTGATAAGGGAGCGCAAGGACAAAGAGAAGATATAAGCGGAAAGACTATAGAAAATTTACTGAAAAAAGTAAAAGCCCAGGTGGTATGGTATACAATTGTTCCAGACGAACTGGGTGTAATTAAAACTACATTAATCGAAGCTATTGAGATGTATGATGCCGATCTGGTTCTTACCACCGGCGGTACAGGTTTGGCACAGAGAGATGTGACACCTGAAGCAACTAGAGCTGTTATAGAAAAGTCAGTACCTGGAATAAGTGAGATTATAAGAATGGAAAGCTTTAAAAAAACACCTCATGCCATATTATCCCGAGCTATAGCGGGTATTAGAGGCAAAAGCATCATCATTAATTTACCGGGTAGTCCTAAAGGAGTACGGGAATCACTCAATGTTATTTTAGAAGCCCTACCTCATGGCATTGCTCTATTAAAGGGCGAGGCAATCGAATGTGGTAATGAATAATATGGAGAAAAATGTACCAAAGAAATGTTTATTTCTTTTTTACTAAAAGCAGTTCTTATTTCTTTGTCAGGAGTAATGGCTCCCGGACCCATTACCGCTGTAACGGTAAGCAAAGGCACTGAGCAGCCTCAAGCTGGTGCTTTTATTGCTTTGGGACACCTCATGGTAGAACTACCACTTATCTTATTAATAATAGTTGGTCTGGGTAAATTTCTGGAAATTAACTGGATTAAGATGGTTATAGGTATTTTGGGAGGTTTATTTTTACTTAAAATGGGAATTGGATTATTGAAAAATATATCTAATGCCAGAGTAGGACAGACTACCTCTTCCTATACTCCCTTGCAAGCCGGTATTGTATTGAGTATTGCCAATCCCTATTTTTTAATATGGTGGGCAACCATAGGAGCTATGTTAATCACTGGTGCTTATCAATTCGGATTAGTTGGCTTAATTTCTTTTATTCTGTTGCACTGGGGTTGTGATTTTTGCTGGTACTTTTTTCTTTCTTCTCTGACCTTTAAAGGTGGTCGATTTTTCGGGCGGAGATTACAGCAGATTCTTTTTGCTGTTTGTGGTATATTTCTTTTGTTCTTTAGTGGAAAATTCATTTATGATGTTATAATAGCTGCCTTTAGAGCGTGATTTATACTACCTGATAGTTAAAACAGGATAATTATGAATTAAATGACGGGATAATTTTCTGAACTTGAACTAAAGAACCGGTATAATCAGGCTTGACCCGCTTTTTGCCTCTGCTAAATCTTATTTTTTTACTAATAATCCTTAATGTATTACTAAACCTTCTACTATCAGTGATTAAAAAGGTTTTCATACCGGTCTTTCCTGCTATCATATCATTAACCGGATCATCTCCAACCATCAGACAATCTTCGGGATTTATCTTAATTTTATTACAGATTTCCTGGTAATATTCCAAACGAGGTTTACAGAAGTGCATATTTTCCAGATGGGTAATTAAATGAACCTGTTCTTTAGTTAAGCCTGCCCAAGCCATTCTTTTTTCCATTGCTGAACATGGCCAGAAGGGATTGGAGGCAATCACAATTTTTATTCTTTTCTGAGAAAGGATAGAAAAAATTTCTGAAACACCTTTATTTACAGTAATTAAAGTTTTTAGGTGGTCGAATTCATTTTCATAAAATTGTTGAAAGCGATTCCATATTTCTTCAGTTTTATCTTCCAGTCCCTGAGTAAAGGTATGAAAGAAAACTTCCTGATTTGTTAATTTACCATTGTTGTGCAAAACCGCTTTGGTAGCATTTAGCACCAATCGCCAAAGGGTATGGGGTGAGACAATATCAGACATAATTGGAGCGACTTTTTTAATATAGGCTTTGAAAAATTTCACTTCATCGAATAATATTAAGGTGTTGTCAAGATCAAATAAAATTGCTTTTGTCATTTTTTATTTTACCCGCTAATATATTATTATAGATATTTTTTTCTATTTTACCAGAAAATTAGTAAATTTTTAGTCCTAATTAATAAAATTATTGTAATAAAAAAAAGAAAGTGTATTTCTGGAATGAATGAAAAACTCGAGTATCTGAAAGATAAGATAAGAATAGATGCTCAAAATGTTTGTCATGACCTGGTACAAGATATTATTAAATCTAAAAAGGAATTTAAAAAACAGCGTGTCATTGTTGGATTGAGCGGAGGATTGGATTCATCAGTAGTAACTGTCTTGTGTGTCAGGGCATTGGGAAAAGATATGGTAAAAGCCCTTCTGCTACCCGATAGCGAATCAAGCCAGATGCATTTGCGAGATTCTTTTGATCTTGTCAGGGAGCTGGGGATACCATGGGAGGTCATTGATATTACTCCTTTTTTGAGAGACCTTAAAATAAAAAAATATGGTTTTGCCAGTAAAATCCCTTTCCAAAATAAGATAAAAGGCTTTCTATTTAAAAAAGCCTATCAATATTATCAGAGCATTAGCGGAGAAACTCCCTTTGCCTCGAAGTTAAAGGGACAAGAGGGGAAACCTTATCATAACTATATCCAGAGAGGCCAGGCAATTCTGCAAGCAAAAAACCGTTTTAGAATGGCAATACTCTATTATTATGCAGAATTGGAAGGTAGAATTGTGGTTGGTTGTACCAATAAAACAGAACAGCACATTGGTCTTTTTGTAAAATATGGTTGTGATCATCTGGCTGATATTATGCCCATCATAGGTTTATACAAGACTCAGGTAAGACGGTTAGCTAAGTATCTGAACATATCTAACCATTTAATAGAGAAAGAACCTTCACCGGATTTGTTGCCTGGTCTGGATGACCGAACTATGATTGGGCTTCCTTATGAAGAGATAGACTTAATATTATTAGCCAAAGAAAATGGTTTGCCACCTGAAGAGATAAGTCAGTTACTGGGCATAGCATTAGAACAGATAGTATATGTATTTGATTTAGCCTATTATGCTGGCTCACTAAGATGATGATAGAAATTAAATTTTATTATGGGTGACAATTAAATATTTTGTTTTATAATATTTACATAAATATAAATTTAAAAAGATTCTTAAAGATGAAGGAGTCAGAAAATTTATTTTAAGGAGGTTTAGAAAATGAAATTAAGTAGTCCTGACTTTGAACATGAAGAGTATATTCCTGAAAAATTTACCTGCGATGGAGAAGATATCAGTCCTAGTTTAATCATTGAGGATATTCCGCAAGAAACAAAAAGGTTAGCACTGATAGTAGAGGATCCTGATGCACCGGCAGGCACCTGGATCCACTGGATTGTTTTTAATATTCATGTAACTGATGTGATAGAAGAGGGTGAAGTGCCCGGTACTCAGGGATTAAATGATTTTCGGAAATTAGAATACGGAGGTCCCTGCCCTCCATCCGGTACCCATCGTTATTTCTTTAAACTATATGCCCTGGATACAAAACTCGATTTAGAAGAGGGTTGTCGCAAAAAAGATTTATTAAAAGCCATGGAAGGACATATCTTAGCAGAAGCAGAATTAGTAGGTCTTTATCTGCGCAAATAAGTTTTACTTTTTTTAGATTATTGTTAGAAGCACACTTTTTTTATTTGACCTTGGGAAACACCTTCTTAGAAGGTGATAGAGGTAATTTATTAGAATTCAATTTCATGATGCTATTCAGAATAAAAAATATTTTAAAGCCTTTTCAAGTTAGATAAAAAAGAAAAATTCTATTAATAAATAATAAATAGGAGAAAATATATGGAAGGCTGGATTCTTTATAAACAGCGGCAGAGTGAAATAACATCAGATAAATATGAAATGAATCGCTTTCTTGAAGCAGCAGAACAAAGAGATATAAGTTTAAAAATATTATGTCCGGAACAATTTGATTTGCTGGTTAATCGGGATGACAATAAAAGTGTAATCGTGGATAATAATTATACCAAATTACCACAATTTTTATTACCAAGACAGGGTGCCAGTACACCTTATTTTTCCCTGGCAGTTATTCGACATCTGGAGAGATTGGGGGTTAATACCTTTAATTCTTCACAGAGCATTGAAATAGTTAAAGATAAATTATATACACAACAGATCTTAGCTGCCAATAATTTCCCTGTTCCCCGTACTATGCTGGCTAGATATCCCTTAAATATTGAATTAATTGAAGAGACCATAGGTTTTCCTATAGTAGTTAAAACTATCTCTGGTTCACAGGGCAGTGGAGTTTTTTTATGTGAAAATCAAGGACATCTGGAAGACCTAATGCAATTAATCGATACTGCCAAAACCCAGGCTAATTTTATTATCCAGGAATTCATTAAAACAAGTAAAGGGCATGATTTAAGAGTATTCATTGTGGGAGGCAGAGTAATTGCCTGTATGGAAAGAATCTCTCGTGATGGTAATTTTAAAGCCAATTTTTCTCGTGGTGGTGAAGTAAAAGCTTTTACGGCAAGTAAAGAAGTTGAGTGGTTAGCTACTGAGTGCGGCAGAGTATTAAATCTAGATATTGCCGGGATTGATTTGTTATTTGATGGAGAGAGTTTTAAAATTTGTGAAGCCAACTCTTCACCGGGTTTTAAAGGAATTGAAAGTTGCTGTGATGTTAGTATTCCTGATGTCATCTTCGATTTTATCAAAATCAGATTAGGGCTTTTATCGTAATCAAATAGTAAGAATGAAAAAATAAAATTGAGTTAGGAATGATAGTTCTAATTAAAGCATAGATATTTTTAATTGATAGGATATGCATTAGAAATTCAGATTGAGCAATTTCTGCTCATGTTCCCCCTACCCTGATGTTAAAACTAATTTAGTATACATTGTACTTAATTAGAAAAGAATATTTAATAGTATCAGAATTTTTTGAGATCCCGATGTTATTACATAGAGAAGTAAGAAAAGAGGAAGCATATTATCTTTATCTTTAAGATAAAAGAGATAAAGTTTTAATCCTTTTTAACATATTAGGATGCGTGGTAAAGATTTCCATCATCTTTTCAGGTGCATTTATGCTCACTTTTTTTTCTCTCAAAGCAAGTAACTCCTGAGCATCAATGGTGCCACTAAGATCTTGATCAACTTCTTTTAGGGTTTTGAACTCTTGATAAGCTTTGGCAATATCGTTCAGAAAAAATGCTCGAAAACCCTCAACCTGGTTGAGTGCTTGTTCTCCCATCCGACTTCCTTTAAGTTTAGCAGAGCCATAGGTTAATTTATATAGAGCAGAAGCAAGCTGATGAGGAGGATTCCCTAAACTGACACTCCCCTGATCAGCATAGTATTCCCTAATCCTAGAACCGTAAAGTACTAACAGATTAGACACAAAATATAAAAGGAAGGCAATCATGCCAACAAGGGCAGCTGATCCTCTATTTTCTCTATCTTGCCAAGTCCCTCCGTACATCAAACGTGTACCTAACCAGTAAAGTATCAGAGGGATAACTGATAATACAGTGACAATAATCATATCCCGGTGCTTGATATGAGAAAGTTCATGACCTATTACCGCTCTCAATTCATTTTTATTTAGTAGTTTTTGCATTCCACTGGTTACACAGACTCGACCATCTTTAAGGCTTCTACCAAAGGCAAAGGCATTGGGAACTGCTACCTGTGAAATACCGACTTTGGGCTTAGGTATACCTGCTTTATTAGACATTTCTTCTATCATCTGATGAAGTTCAGGCTCTTCTGATGGGTTTACCCATTTTACTTTCATCATAGAAGCAACCATATTGGGACCGATAAGATATTGAAACAATGTTATTCCTATAGCCAGTATGATATAGCTCACAACACTTCCGGCTCCCATATAAGTACCGATACCTGCAATAACACCGTAAAGTATAGCAAACATTAATATAACTAAAATCCACATTTTCATTTGCAGATTCATGAGAAATCTCCTTTTACCTAATAAATATTTAAGATGTTTAAGATTATTATATTATAATGTATTATAAGTACATCCTCAAGCAAAATGATTATAAATAATAACCAATTGAAATAGTAATAAAAACATGTTAAGTTATTATTTATAGAATAGATGGTATTCAGTTGATTTTTATTGTTTTTATTGATTCCTTGCTCTTTATTTAAATATAAAGGTTAAGATGTAAAGTTTTATTCCATGTTATTCTCCTGCAGTTCCAGTATAGAGCAATGTCGCTAAGTAATTTGCACTGAAAAGACTGATTAGAGAAAAAGAAAATGGCAAAAAGGCCAAGATTTTTAAAATAATATAAAAAATTTCTGGTTTTTTTGTTTTTAATATTATAAAATTAAGGAGGTATTTAATAATGAGTATTCATATTAATGCGGAAGCGGGTGATATCGCTCCTATTGTATTATTACCAGGCGATCCCATGCGAGCTAAATACATCGCTGAGAATTACCTGGCAGAATCATATTGTTACAATAAGGTAAGAGGAATGTATGGTTTTACTGGTCGTTATCAGGGGAAATTAGTTTCTGTACAGGGAACCGGCATGGGTATACCCTCTATTTCTATTTATCTCCACGAACTGATTAACCAATATCAGGTTCGCAATTTAATCAGGGTTGGTAGTTGCGGTTCATTGCAGCCTGATATAAAAGTGCGCGATATAATCCTAGCTATGAGTGCCTCCACTGATTCCAGTTTGAATAAAATCCGCTTCAATGGGAATGATTACTCCCCCACTGCTTGTTATCAACTTCTCAGGAAAGCTGAGTTAATTGCCCAGGAGAAATCTTTGCCAGTAAAGATTGGAAATATTCTCACTACTGATATGTTCTACCACGATGATCCCGATTACTGGCTTTTGTGGGCATCTTATGGTGTATTGGCGGTAGAAATGGAAACTGCTGCCTTATATACCATTGCAGCAAAATATAAAGTAAAGGCACTTTCTATCTTAACGGTAAGTGATAGCTTGATTACCGGGGAGGAAACCAGCTCTACGGATAGAGAGATGACCTTTAATGAGATGGTGGAATTAGCATTAAATTTAATAAAAGAACAAGAAAAATAAGATATTTTGAAGGATTAGAAAATTAGTCAGATCAGGTTAGTGGTAAAATAAAAATTTTATGAAAAAAAGATTGATTTTTATAAAATTTTCTGTTATTTTATGTTAGTTTCTTAAATAATTTTAATGGAAAAAAGAGGGTAAAGAAAATGGATTATTTGGGAAATCATCTTTTAGTGGAATTGTATGAATGTGATTCGTTAAAACTCAACAACCAGAACCAACTTGAAAGAGTATTAAAAGAGGCAGTTCGAATCTCCGGGGCTACTGCTTTAAAAACGTCTTTTCATCAATTTGCACCCCAGGGAGTCAGCGGTGTTGTTATTATAGCTGAATCTCATTTTACGATTCATACCTGGCCTGAATATGGTTATGCCGCATTGGATATATTTACCTGTGGAGAAACTATAAATAGCCAGAAAGCATTGGACTATATCGAGAAAGAGCTGGACGTAAAAATGTTATCAGTTACAGAAATGAAAAGAGGTAACATCCAATTTCCATTAAAGATAGATAAAAAATCATCTTCTAAGGTAGGGGTATGTTAAAATGGAAAAGATTAAGGATTCGAAAGAAATATTTTTAAAGGAAAATATGTGGGGCTTACTTACCAGTATTGATTTACATCACTGCAATCCTGCCTTGATTCGGGATGCAGAAGCAATAAGACGTTATGTAGATGAATTATGCCACTTAATCGAGATGAAGAAATTTGGGGATACTCAGGTAGTAGATTTTGGGGAAGATGAAAGGGTAGCAGGTTTTTCTATGACCCAACTCATTGAGACATCTTTAATTTCCGGTCATTTTACCAATCTAACCAATGCTGCCTATATTGACATATTTAGCTGCAAATATTATGATCCTCAGGTTGCTGCCGATTTTACCCAAAAATTCTTTCAGGCAAAAGATATGAAAATTCACTATATTCTGAGGAAGTAATTGCCTTGAGTCAGATTGAATTATGGTTTGGAGAGCAATACGGAAAAGAAAATGGACGTTATCTACAGATAAAAGTTGATAACGTCCTGGAAAGAATAAAGTCACCCTTTCAGGAAATCTGTGTGTTATATTCATCTGCCTTTGGTAAAATTCTTGTTAATGATGGTATTATTATGCTTACTGAAGCAGATGAAGCCAGCTATCATGAGATGATTGCCCATATACCTCTCTGTACCCATGCACAGCCAGAAAAAGTATTGGTGATAGGAGGAGGAGATGGTGGAACTGTTCGGGAAATCATAAAACATCCTCAAGTTAATAGAGTGGACGTTTGTGAGATTGACAAGCAAGTTATTGAGGTCTGCCAGAGACACTTTCCAAGTTTGGCAAAAAGTTTTAATCATGATAAAGTACATCTCTATTTTCAAGACGGAGCCCAATTTTTAACTACTAAAAAAAATCAATATGATGTAATTATTGTTGATTCTACAGATCCTATCGGACCTGGTACTACTCTATTCACCAAAAAATTTTATCAATCTATATTTTATTCTTTAAAAAAGGATGGGATTGCCGTGAGCCAGATGGAATCAATCTTTTGGCACACTAGTTTTATCCAGAATAATTTTAGATTTATGAAAAAAATATTTCCCATTGCTGCATATTACTACACTATGGTGCCTACCTATCCCAGTGGTATGATTGGATTCAGTTTTTGTTCTAAAAAGTATCATCCCATTAAGGATTTTATAGCAGAACGGGTGGAAGGATTACCAGAATTAAAATATTACCATACTGATATTCATAAAGCTGCCTTTGTGCTCCCTGCTTTTACCAGAAATATTTTTTAATTTATACGGCATTGTAGCTAGAACCGATCTATTGATGGGGAAAATAACCAGACTGATCTACAATTTATTTTCTTTCCCTCTATTAATAGTGATTTAATTTTTTAGTTTGGATTAATTATAATGGTTGATATCATAATTTCCGATAAATTAAAACAAGTCTGTTCTAATATAAGGTTAGGAGTTATTCAATCAGATATTAAATATGAAAAGAAAAACAAACTTCTCTGGTATGAGATTAAGCAAGCAGTTTCTCAGATTAAAAATTCTCTAAGCCAGAATCAAATAGCTGAACTTTCTGTCATAAGACATACTCGGGATGCTTATCTTGCCCTGGGAAAAGAACCAGCACGATATCGTTGTTCTGCTGAGGCTTTGCTACGGCGAGTTATTCAAGGAAAAGAACTATATCAGATTAACAACGCGGTTGATATTATCAATTTAATCTCTCTTTTATTCTATTTTTCTATAGGATGCTATGATTACAATAAATTAACAGAACCAATTGTCTTTGATATAGGTAAGGAAAAGGAAAACTATCAAGCCATTGGAAGAGGAATGATGAATATTGCTCATTTACCGGTTTTCAGAGATTCTCGGGGTGCCTTCGGTAGTCCTACCAGTGATTCAGAGAGGTCAATGATTACCGCCAAAACCAGAGAAATAGTGATTGTTATCATTGATTTTAAAGGAACAGGCCCTTTACAGAATTCACTGGAAAAGACACTATTCTGCTTACAAGAGTACGCTGGTGCGAAAAACTCTAAATACTCAATTATTGTATAGGAATTATTTTTAAACCAGCTTCTAATAAGATATTTCTAATTTTCTCTTTTTCCTCATTCTTAAGCGGTAAAAGCGGTAACCTGGTCACACCACCTTTATAACCTAATAAATCCATTGCATATTTAAGACCGCTTATGCCATAAATGGTAGTAGTGGCATGATTTACGGGTATCATACGTAGCTGAAGCTCTTTTGCTTCCATTAATTTACCATCCTGTACTAATTGATAAATTTCTACACACTTTTCCGGAGCAATGTTAGCCAAGGCGAGAATACCTCCTTTGCATCCCAGAATCAGTGCCCCCAATAATGCTCCTGCGGTACCGACTAAGATACTGAAATTATTATTAACTTTATTAAGATATCGACCCAGCTGATTGACATTTCCACTGCTATCTTTAATACCAATTATATTGGGGTGTTTGGAAAGCAAGGCTAAGGCTTCTATGCTCAGGTTAACACCGGTAAATTTTGGCACATTGTATAGCAAGATAGGTATTTCCGTTTTATCAGCTACCATGGAATAGTATTTTATTAGTGCCTCATCATTCATTTTACTGCCATAATAGAAGGGTGTGACAACCAGAGCAGCATGAGCTCCTAATCCAGCTAATTTGTTGGTAAGGTAAATAGTTTCTCGAGCTGATTCACAACCAGAACCCACTATAATAACCATATCTTTAGCCGCATTTTCAATTACAGTTTTTGCTACTTTAATTTTTTCCTCTTCGGAAAGGAAAACATTTTCTCCATTGGAACCCAATACTACAAAACCTTTAATACCACTATTATTCCACTTTTCAACATTTTCCATTAAATAATTATAAGCTATCTCTTCTTTTTGGAAAGGGGTAACAATGGGTGGGAAGATACCAGATAAGTTTATATTGGTCAAAATAAACACCTCCTGATTAATTAATAAAAAATTATTGTTGGAAAATCTGCTAATTAATTATAAGAGAAAATTTGGTTTTAGTAAACTTATTCACTAAGAATCTTGCTTATAGATATTGACAGGAGTTTGAAGTGAATATATACTTACTATTAGTATATAGTATTAATATAAACTATTATATGTAGTTACTAAAATACTAAAAGAAATTTCTATCTATACCTAAATTAAGAAAATAACCAGGGGAATAGAGATGTATTGCAGTGAAATTGTGGGAGTGGGAGGATATGTACCGGAAAAGATTGTCAGTAATGAAGATTTAGAAGGCATTGTTGCTACCACTGATCAATGGATTACTACTAGGACGGGCATTGTGGAACGCAGGATTTCTACTGGCGAGAAAACCAATCATATGGCGGTAAAAGCAGCTATTAAAGCCATAAAGCATGCCGAGATTGATATCAAGGAAATTGATCTGGTAATTTTAGCAACTATTACCCCTGATTTTTTTACTCCTTCCACTGCTAATCTTGTTCAAGGAGAGTTAGGGCTCAGAGATATTACCAGTTTTGATATTTCTGCCGGCTGTACTGGATTTATTTATGGGATTCAGATTGCTGACCAGTTTATCAAAACCGGTAAGAGTCAATGCGCTCTGGTAATTGGTGCTGAAATATTATCTAAAGTACTGGATTGGCATGATCGAAACACCTGTGTTTTATTTGGAGATGGAGCAGGAGCAGTTATATTAAAAAGAAGTAGTAGAGAGGGAATTATATGTACATACACCGGTTCACGTGGTGATTTAGAAGGATTATTGAAAGTGCCGGCAATATCTTTAAAGAATCCATTTTTTACCAATGATTTAATTTCAGAAAATCATTCCTATATTTATATGAATGGAAAAGAAATTTTTAAATTTGCTACTAATATTATGTTAAAAAGTATTGAGAAAGTTTTAAGTCAAAACAAACTATCAATTGATGAAATTGATTATATTATTCCACATCAGGCGAATTATCGTATTATTGACTATGTTGCTAAAAAAATCAAAGCATCACCAGGAAAATTTTATAAAAACATGGACCATTTTGGTAATACTTCTGCAGCTAGCATCCCTTTAGCTTTAGATGAGATGATAGCTAAAGGGATAATTCAGGATGGCCATCGTATTATTATGGTCGGTTTTGGTGGAGGATTAACCTGGGGCTCAATTCTGTTCAATTGGACTAGATAAGGGGAATGAAAAATGATACACACAGTTATTAATGAACTTCTTAATATTGATTATCCTATAATACAGGGAGGCATGGCCTGGATAGCTGATGCAGTTTTAGCTTCTGCAGTTTCCAATGCCGGAGGATTGGGTGTAATTGCTTCTGGTTATGCTTCAGAAGACTGGATAAGAAAAGAAATCAGAAAAACCAGGTTATTAACCAAAAAGCCATTTGCCTTAAATATTATGCTTTTGAATCCAGAAGCAGAAATGGTAGGGAAAGTGGCTATAGAGGAGGGTGTGGAAGTTATTATAACTGGTGCTGGTAGTCCTGGAAAATATATTTCTTCCTGGAAGAGTTGTGGAATAAAAGTAATCCCTGTTATTCCATCAGTATCCATCGCCCGTAGAATGGAAAATATGGGAGCAGATGCAGTTATAGCAGAGGGAGGGGAAGCAGGAGGGCATATCGGCGAATTATCTACTATGGCTCTTATTCCTCAGGTGGTAGATGCAGTTCGTATTCCAGTAATTGCTGCCGGAGGAATTGGAGATGGACGTGGCCTGGCTGCTGCTCTGATGCTGGGGGCTTTAGGTGTACAAATTGGAACCCGATTTTTAGTGGCACATGAATGCAATATTTCCAGAGCATATAAAGAAAAAATTTTGCATGCTAAAGATACCAGTACTATGGTAACTGGCAGAGCTACCGGCCACCCGGTTAGAGTAATAAAGAATCAACTAGCACGAGAATTTCAAAGATTGGAGAAAAAAAATGCCTCACCAGAAGAATATGAAGAATTAGGTCAAGGTTCACTTTATAGAGCAGTACGGGAAGGTGATATGGAAATGGGTTCCATTATGGCTGGTCAGATTGCTGGTTTAGTGCAAAAGGAACAGAGTTGTCGGGAAATCATTGCCGAAATTTTTCAACAGGCTGAACAGGTGATTACAGGGGAAGCCCTTTATTTAAGTGAAAATAAGACTCTATGATAAAGGGGTGATAAAAAATGGGGAAAATTGCCTTTTTATTTTCGGGACAGGGTGCTCAATATGTTGGTATGGGTAAGGAACTTTTTGAAAATTTTTCTTCCTGTCGAAAAATATATAAAATTGCTGAAGAAGCCCTTGACTTGGATATGACAAAACTCTGCTTTGAAGGCGCTGCCCAAGAATTAAATCAGACTGAAAATACCCAACCGGCAATTTTAACTGC
The DNA here is from genome assembly GCA_028717805.1 of Atribacterota bacterium. Lineage (NCBI taxonomy): Bacteria > Pseudomonadati > Atribacterota > Atribacterota bacterium. The sequence continues at coordinate 41,039 of JAQUNC010000007.1, read as the reverse complement.
CAGCATTGCTGCCTGGAAAATATTACAGGAAAGAGGATTTCAGCCAGATGTTACTGCTGGTTTAAGTTTAGGGGAATATTCTTCTTTAGTTTGTGCAGAGGTCCTGGATTTTACTACTGCAGTACAGCTGGTTCGGAAAAGAGGCAAATTTATGCAGGAAGCAGTACCATTAGGAGTTGGCAAGATGCTGGCTGTTTTAGGTCTGGCAGATGAAACAGTGGAAAGAATATGTCTAGAAGCAAGTTCGGAGGGGATTGTAGAGCCAGCCAACTATAATTACCCGGGACAGGTGGTAATTGGTGGTGAATGCAAAGCGGTCGATGTAGCTGGAGTAATAGCAAAAAAAGAAGGTGCTAAAAGAGTTATGCCCTTACAGGTCAGTGCTCCTTTTCATACTTCCATGCTTCGCCCGGCCTCAGAAAAATTAGCCCATGAACTTGAGCAAGTAGAGGTGAAAGAAATTCAAATCCCTGTTATCAGCAATGTTATTGCTGACTATATTGAGAAAAAAGAAATGATTAGAGAATTTTTAAGAAAACAGGTAATGTATCCCATTCTCTGGACAAAATGCATTATAAAGATGTTGCAGGAAGGTGTAGATACCTTCATTGAAATTGGTCCGGGTAAGGTATTGAGCGGTTTCTTGAAAAAAATTGATAGAAATATAATGGTCAGTAATGTAGAAGATTTGAAATCCTTGAATAATACCTTGAGAATACTGGAGGATAATTTATGTCAACAGGTTTAAAAGGCAAAACTGCTGTGATAACAGGGGGGGCTAGAGGGATTGGAAAGGCTATTGCTTTAAGACTATCTCAATCCGGTGTTAATTTAATTGTTAACTATAATAAGAATGAAGAGGCAGCCCGATCTTTATCTCTGGAGATAAATTCTTGGGGTAGCAAATGTGTAACCATTCAAGGAGATGTTAGCTGCCCTGCTGATGCTCAAAAGGTAATTCAATCTTCCCTGGAACACTTTCAGAGCTTGGATATTTTAGTAAATAATGCCGGGATTACCAGAGACAATCTGTTGATAAGAATGAAGGAGGAAGAATTTAATAGTGTTATTGCTGTTAATCTTCTGGGGACCTTTTATTGTACTAAATATGCCAGTAAGATTATGATAAAGGCGCGACAGGGTAGAATTGTAAATATATCTTCAGTGGTGGGAATCGGTGGAAATATTGGGCAAGCAAATTATGCTGCATCTAAAGCAGGTGTTATTGGATTTACAAAATCGGTAGCCAAGGAATTAGCTACCAGAAATATTACAGTTAACGCCATTGCTCCGGGATTTATTAGGACCGATATGACTGATCGGCTTTCCTCGGAGCAGAAAGAGAAAATATTATCTTACATACCTATGGGCAGACTTGGATTACCTGAGGAGGTAGCCCATATGGCACTTTTTCTGATTTCTGATGAAGCAAATTATATAACTGGTCAGGTCTTTCGGGTTGATGGCGGTATGGAAATATAAAGGTGGTGCAAAGAATGAGACATAGAGTGGTAATTACTGGAATGGGTGCCGTGGCACCTATTGGAAATGATGTACCAACATTCTGGAATAATATTAAAAAAGGTACCTGCGGTATTGATTTTATCAAGTCTTTTGATACTTCTGATTTTAAGGTTAAGATTGCAGCTGAGGTAAAGGAAATAGAGGAACAGAACATCTTGGATTACAAAGAGGCTAAAAGAATGGATCGTTATGCCCAGATGGCCATGATAGCAACAGATGAAGCAATAAGGGATGCCAATTTAGAAATTAATAGTAATTCTGAAAATGATTGGGGAGTGATTATAGGAACTGGAATCGGTGGCTTTTCTACCATGGAAAAGGAAAATGAAAAAATTATTAGGAATGGTCCCAAAAAAGTATCACCTCTCTTTATTCCCATGGCGATTTCCAATATGGCCTCTGCCAGTATAGCAATTAAATATGGATTAAGAGGGGTATGTGAAAGTGTAGTAAGTGCTTGTGCTTCAGGTGCTTCAGCGATTCATTATGCCTTTCGTTTGTTACAACAGGGTATTGCTCCGGTTATTTTAAGTGGAGGAACCGAAGCTGCTATTACACCTTTGGCTTTAGCCGGATTTACTTCTATGGGAGCTTTATATTCCCATAATGAACCAAAGCGAGCTTCCATTCCTTTTGATGCAGAAAGAAGCGGATTTGTTATGGGAGAAGGTGCAGGAGTCATAGTAATGGAGTCTTTAGAAAATGCTCAGCAAAGAGGAGCAAAAATATATGCAGAGCTAATTGGTTGTGGAGTAACCTGCGATGCCTATCATATTACTGCTCCCGATCCGGAAGGAGAAGGGGGAGCTTTAGCTATGCATAAAGCAGTGAAGGAAGGAGGGATAGATCCTTCTGAGGTATCATATATAAATGCTCATGGCACCAGTACTCCGTATAATGACCTTTGTGAAACAAAGGCCATAAAAAGTGTTTTTGCCGATAGTGCTTACACCATACCTATCAGTTCTACTAAGTCCATGACTGCTCATATGCTGGGAGCAGCCGGTGCAGTGGAAGCCATTATCTGTATAAAAGCCATGCAGGATAGTTTTATTCCTCCTACTATTGGTCTGGAACAGCCAGATCCGGATTGTGATCTGGATTATGTTCCCAAACAGGGTGGAGAAAAAGAATTGGCCTACTCACTATCCAATTCTTTTGGTTTTGGAGGACATAATGTCAGCCTTTTATTTAAAAAATGGCAATCTTAGTAAGGAGTAAATTTAAATTGTTAAAAATCGATGATATTAAGAAAATTATCCCCCATCGCTATCCCTTTCTTCTGATAGATCGTATCGATGAAATTGTGTCAGGAGAAAGGGCAGTGGGCTATAAAAATGTTACTGCAAACGAATCCTTTTTTCAGGGACATTTTCCGCAGGAAATGGTTATGCCAGGGGTACTGGTGGTTGAATCCTTGGCCCAGGTAGGAGCAGTAGCTATTTTAGTACAGAAAGAGAACAGGGGGAAACTGGTTTATTTTGGAGGAATTAACAAAGCTGTGTTTAAGAGGAAAGTAATTCCAGGTGATTGCTTAAGATTGGAAGTGGAAATAATAAGAAGAAAAGGGCTTTTTGGGCTAGGTAGGGGTACTGCTACTGTGGATGGCCAGATTGCTGTTAAGGCGGAACTTCTTTTTGCCCTGGAGCATAAATAGAACATAAAGGAAGATTGAAAAGACAAATTATGAAACTACAAGCAATGCCTGAGTTAAGAATTGGTGATTTGACGATAAATATTCCTATAATTCAGGGTGGTATGGCAGTAGGTATTTCATTATCAGGTTTAGCTTCTGCTGTTGCCAATGCAGGTGGAGTTGGAGTCATAGGCACAGCCGGGATTGGTATGATGGAACCTGATTTTGACACCAATTATAAGAAAGCCAATCAGAGGGCATTGCAAAAGGAAATTAGGAAAGCAAGAAAAAATTCCCATGGAGTTATCGGTGTAAATATTATGGTAGCACTTTCTGATTTTGTGGAGATGTTAAATATAGCTCTTAAAGAAAAAGTGGATATAGTATTACTGGGTGCTGGATTGCCTTTAAAAGGCATGGAAAAGTTGATTCCCCGCTATCCTGGAGAAAAAAAGCCCAAAGCTATTCCTATCATTTCTTCTGCCAGAGCAGTAAAACTAATCTTCCAGCATTGGCAAAAAAGTTATAATCATATACCTGATGCAGTTGTTGTAGAGGGACCGTTAGCAGGAGGTCATCTTGGTTTTAAGAGAGAACAGATTGATAACCCTGATTTTACACTGGAAAAAATACTACCTGAGACTATTTCTACCTTAAAGTCATTTGAAGAAAAATATCAAAAGAAAGTTCCTGTCATTACCGCTGGTGGTATCTATACCGGTAAGGATATTTTTCATTTTTTACAGTTAGGAGCACATGGAGTACAAATGGCAACCCGTTTTGTAGCCACAGAAGAATGTGATGCTTCCAAGCGGTTTAAGCAGTCTTATATTAATTCTAAAAAAGATGATCTGGTAATTATCGATAGTCCAGTAGGATTGCCAGGAAGGGCAATTAAAAATAAGTTTTTAGAGGATGTTTCTAAAGGGAATAAGCAGCCTTTTAAATGTAATTGGAAATGTCTAAAAACCTGTGATTTTAAGAACGCACCTTATTGTATTGCTTCCGCCCTTACTCATGCTCAAAAAGGAGATTTTAATAATGGGTTTGCCTTTGCTGGTACAAATGCTTTCCGAATTCAAGAAATTATAACAGTCAATGAATTAATAGCTATTTTGAAAAATGAATATTTACTGGCGTCAATGCATTGAATTGGAGAATAAATAACAATCGGAGGAAAATTGCTTGAATAATTTTATTTGACATGAAAGATAGTAAATGGTAATATCCAGTTGATAAAGTATCTTTAATTTAGTCCTGAGAGACTAGAAAGGTAATAAGCAACTGTGAGCACTTTAACCAGAGCATTTTTATACCTAATAAGAATAAAAAAGGAAGTTAATGAGAATCTTCCCCATTTCATTGGGGAAGATTTTTTTATATTTGATTATAAATTAAAGGAAGGTTAGTAAGATGATTATTGACAAACTTTATGAGGAAGCCTTGAGAAGTCCAATATGTGTTGGATTAGATTTTAGATATCATTTATTGCCAGAATATCTAATACATTCTTTGATCAGTCTGGAAGAAAAGATATTTCTTTATAATCGCCATATTATAGAAGCAACTAAAGATATTGTAGCCTGTTATAAACTACAGATAGCTTGTTATGAGGCTTTAGGTATTGAAGGATTAAAAGCATATAGTCGTACCGTACGATATATAAGGGAACAAGGCAAAATAGTCATTGGGGATATAAAAAGAGGTGATATTCAGATTACTGCAGAATTTTATGCTAAAGCCCATTTTTCGGGAGATTTTGAGGTAGATTTTATAACTATGAATCCCTTTTTAGGGAAAGATAGTATTAGCCCCTATTTTAAATATTTAGAAACGGGAAAAAAAGGAATTTTTATATTGATTCATACCTCAAATGAAAGCTCACGTGATTTTCAAGAATTAATGGTAGGAGGACAACCACTTTATATTAAGATTGCCCAAAAGGTCAATGAATGGGGAGAATCCTTTATGGGTTCCAGTGGTCTCAGCCTTATCGGTGGTGTTGCCGGACTTACTTTTCCAGAGGATATGCGCAAAATATGGGAAAGCTGTCCCAATTCTTTTTTTCTTATTCCAGGGTATGGAATGCAAGGGGGAAAATCAATTAATCTTACACCATTACTACAGAAGAAAAAGAGATTCATTATTAATTCTTCCCGGGATATTATTGGCGCTCATAAAGGCATAAAAGAAAAAGATAATTTTGCTGAATGTGCCAGAGAAAAGGTACAAAAAATGAAAGAAGATATTTTTAAATGGCAAAGATAATTCTTAATGACCAAATAGATAGCGATATCTACTATCTAAAAATTGCTGGAAAATATAAGGGTTCTGTGGGGCAATTTTATATGCTTAGAGGTTGGAATTCCTATCACCCTGTTCTTGGCAGGCCTTTTAGTATCTTCGATCTTGATAATAAATCAATAAGTTTTATCTATAAGACAGTGGGAGAGGGCAGTAATCTATTAAGCAAATTAAAAGAAAACGACAATATAGAACTTTTTGGTCCTTATGGGAGGGGGTTTCCTCAAGCAAAAGGGAAGGTGGCCTTAATTGGAGGAGGAATGGGCTTAGCTTCACTTTATTTTACTGCCCGAGAACTAAAAGTTCAGAGTTCAATAGAGATGGTTCATATTTATTTAGGTTTCAAAGAAAGAGCAATTTTAGTAGATTTATTTGAAAAGGTGTCTCATAAATTGATTATTGATATAGGTGGATTTATTTCTCAAAAAGTAAATATTAACAGTTATGATTATATATTTGCCTGTGGACCGGAAGATATGATGAAGGCAATTGTGCGCCAGAAAAGGTCAGAAAAAACCAAAATATTTATATCTTTAGAAAGAAGAATGGGATGTGGTTTAGGTGCTTGCCTGTCCTGCTCCTGTAAGACCAGAGAAGGAAATAAATTAACCTGTAAGGATGGCCCTGTATTTCCTGGGGAGGATATTTGCTTTGAATAATATACTTCAAGTACTATTTGGGAAAATTATTTTTAAAAATCCGGTTATTGCTGCTTCTGGGACTTTTGGTACAGGATTTGAGCAGCATTTCGACCTTTCTCAAATAGGCGGAATTTGTACCAAAGGATTAACTTTATGTCACCGAACAGGGAACAAAGGGATTAGAATTTGGGAAACTGCCTCAGGAATAATGAACAGTATTGGATTAGAGAATAAGGGAATAGATTTATTTATCAAACAGGATTTACCGATGTTAAAGAAAATAAGGGATGAGGGAGTAAGAATAATTATAAATATAAGCGGCTCAACAATGGCAGAATATGTTGAATTGGCTGCTCTTCTTTCTGAAGAAGAGGCAGATATGATTGAGTTAAATATCTCCTGTCCTAATGTAAAGGAAGGAGGAATGCTTTTTGGAATAACTTCTAGTACTGCCAGAGAATTAGTGAGACAAGTAAGGAGTGTTAATAAATTACCTTTAATAGTCAAGCTATCTCCCAATGCTGATGATATAGTTAAGATTGCCCAGTGCTGTGAGGAAGAGGGGGCTGATGGATTATCATTAGTTAATACCTTTAAGGCTATGGCAATTGATATAAAAAGGAGGATGCCTGTATTTGATAATATATATGCGGGACTTTCTGGTCCAGCTATCAAACCGATTGCGCTGCGTATGGTTCACGAGGTATGCCAGAAAGTTAAAATACCGGTTATGGGAATTGGTGGTATTTGTAATGGACGAGATGCCCTTGAATTTATTATGGTTGGAGCAACCTGTATTCAAGTTGGGACTGCTAATTTTATAAATCCTAATTCCTGTTTACAGATTATTACTGAGATAGATAATTTTTTAAGAACAGAAGGAATCCCATCATTAGATGAGATTCGTGGTATCATATAAAAAGAGGAGAGCAGTAAGATGGGAAATTTATTGTTAAAAAATTATAATATGCTATCTTTTGAAGAAAGAGAGATTTGGGAAATACTTAACAAAACAGGGGCAATATTAGACGGACATTTTTTACTTTCATCAGGAATTCACAGTGATGGATACATTCAGTGTGCTAGAATATTACAATATCCTTCTTATGCTAAGAAGGTTCTGGAATTGGTTGTTGAAAAGGTTAAACACCTGGATATGGAAATTGTAGTAGGACCGGCTTTAGGAGGCATCATCGTAGCCTATGAACTGGGGCGACAATTAAACAAGAAAGCCATGTTTGCAGAGCGTAAAGATGGGATAATGCAATTAAGAAGAGGTTTTGTGATTAAACCTGGTGAGAAGGTATTAATAACAGAGGATGTTGTTACTACTGGCAAATCTACGATAGAAGTGAAGGAATTGGTAGAAAAAAGGGGTGCCAATGTAATTGGGGTAGCTTGTATTGTTGATCGAAGGAGCCAAGAATATCCTTTAAAATTACCTTTATATAGTGCCTTACAAATGAATATAAATACCTATACTGCTGATGTATGTCCTCTCTGCAGGATTGGTAAACCTCTTGAAAATCCAGGGAGTCGTTTTATCTAAAAATATTCCAATATTCAATGATAATTTCAAAAAAGGTACAGCATTTAATAAATTAGCTAATAATATATTGGTTAATAAATAAAACTTTATTAAGGAGTGAATTTTGAAGGGCACAAATATTAGCGATATATTTGAGGATGAGAAAGATTTTTTATTCTATCATGCACCAGGGAGAATAAATATTATTGGTGAACACACTGATTATAACAAGGGTGTTGTATTGCCGGCAACCATTAATCGCTATATTAGTTTAGGCATAAGAAAAAATAATTCCAGGGTATTAAGGGCATATTCTACAGAGTATCCCGGATTAATTGTGCAAGAATATCCACTTATACCAATAAAGAGAGAAGATGGTTGGGCAAAATATCTAAAAGCCATCCTATTTATCCTGCAGCAGGAACTGGATTTTACAGATTACCCAGGATTAGATGTTTATGTAACCAGCGACATACCTGTGGGAGCCGGTCTCTCCAGTTCAGCTGCACTGGAGGTCGCCTTTTTATTTGCCCTAAATGAGATATTTAGTCTAAATATCAATCCCAGAAATATGGCTGAATTAGCTCAAAAAGCAGAAAATGATTTTATAGGTGTAAAATGTGGAATTATGGATCAATTTGTCTCCATTATGGGCAAGGAAAATCATGCTCTATTTTTAAATGTTCAAAATATGGATTACCAATATATTTATTTACCATTGAGCAATAATACTTTTATATTAATAGATACAACGGTTTCTCACAGTTTAGAAAAAAGTGATTACAATATAAGGCGTTCCGAATGCCTAACCGGTTTAGAGATACTGAAAGAGTTTCTTAATCCACAGTTAAAATCATTAGGAGAGGTAGAGTTAAAAGATCTACTACAACTCAGGAACAAATTTCCACCTACTATATTTAAAAGAATAATTTACATTGTTGAAGAGAATCTAAGGGTAAAGAGGATGGTGCGGGCTTTACAGAATAAATCATTTAATCAGGTAGGGCAATTACTCTATTCTACACATAATGGGCTTAAATACCTTTATGAAGTTAGTTGTCCTGAATTGGATTTTATTGTAGATTATCTCGGAGCAAGTGAAGGAGTGATAGGTGCCAGAATGATGGGAGCTGGTTTTGGAGGGTGTGTACTGGCATTAATTAAGAAGGAGAAAGTAAACAAGATATTTTCTGCAATTAAGGGAAAATATGAGCTGGTATTTAATAAATTACCTCGTTTTTTATCGGTACAAATTACCGATGGTCTTTGGGAGAAAAAAATTGGTCATATGTAAGAACTTTGATTGACTGGAAGACGGTAAGACTTTAAAGAAAATATACTAAATAATAGTTTGCTTTTCATTCTATTGATATAATGCTATAATGATGCAATAATTGAAGACCCATTTCGAAGTGTCGGAGTTTAAAAAAATTTGATACCTAGAAATATCTTTATGTAAATAAGAAACAATATACTATAAGTTAAATTTTAAGATAAGATCAAAATAGGATTTATTATAAAAGTGTTAAAACCAAAAAAATCAGTGGAAGAATATCCTGAAAACGTGCCAGCAAAATACTTGTTCAAGAAATCCTATCTTGGTTAATAAACAAGATAGGTGGGGATGAATAAAATATAATTTTAGCTTAACTTAAGAAGTTTTCAAGGTGAAGAATTCCCCTTGAATATCTTGAGAAGGAGGTTATCATGAACAGATATAATCCCACCAGAGGAGATGCCTTACAATTATTAAAAGAGTACAATCAGGATGATGGTCTTATAAAACATGCTCTAGCGGTGGAAGGGGTAATGCGTTATATGGCCAGGAAAAATGGTGAAGATGAAGAGAAATGGGGAATAATTGGTTTAGTTCATGATCTTGATTATTATAGATTTCCAGAGCAGCATTGCCAGAAGAGCAAAGAAATACTTGAAGAAAAAGGCTGGCCAGAGGATTATATCCGTGCCGTAATTAGCCATGGCTGGGGAATATGTTCAGATGTAAAACCGGAAACAACATTAGAAAAGACTCTTTATGCTATTGATGAATTAACGGGATTAGTAGTGACTACTGCTTTAGTGAGACCTTCCAGAAGCGTGATTGATGTGGAGGTTAAATCAGTTAAAAAGAAATGGAAGGATAAACGTTTTGCAGCAGGAGTTAACCGCGATATTATTCTGAAAGGAGCTGAAATGCTTGGTATAGAACTTTCACAATTAATTGATGATACTATCAAAGGTATGCAAGAAGTTGCAGAAGAAATTGGATTAAAGGGTTTTGCTTAAAGAGCGTACCTGAACAATTAGTGGAGGTAAATTAGTATGTTAGTCCGCAAACATAGTCGCTTTGAAGGTTTTTCTGCCGAAACGGTCTTCTTTCTAAAAAATTTGAAAGAGAATAATAATCGTGAATGGTTTTTAGCACGCAAAAAGGATTATAGCAAAAAAGTGTTGCAACCAGCCAGTATTTTTGTAGCAGAGCTTGGGGATATGCTGCAAAAAATATCTCCCGGGATTCAGGCTGATCCACGAGTTAATCGTTCCATATGCCGCATCTATCAGGATGCCAGGTTTTCAAATGACCAGAATCCTTACCGACCATTCTTGGGCCTGTGGTTTTGGCAAGGTATAAGGAGAGCAAAAAAATCTCCAGGTTATTATTTCGAATTAAGGCCGGAGCAATTATATCTGTCCGCAGGTATCCAAGTATTTTCCCGTAAGGCTTTGCGTTATTTTCGTGAAGCAATTGTCGATCAGGCAAGTGGAGAAGAATTATGGCAAATAATTGATAAGATAAAAGGAAACCAGGAATATCATATAAGTGGAAACTATTATAAAAATATTCCAGAGGGATACCAGGTAAGCAATGACAAGCTGAAAGATTTAATTCGTTTTAATGGTCTGTTGGTCTATAGAGAGATGTCTATTCCTCCTGAACTATACAATCGAGATCTTCTGAAATTAGTTTATAATATTTACAAAGATTGGTCTCAGCTTTACAATTGGATAACCAAGTATGTCTATAGCGAAAAGCAATAACTAAAGTAACTTAGTTAAAAATTTTTAATTTTCTGAGGACATTTACTGCCCAAAGTTATAATCCCTCAGGATCCTATAAAATATATAACTACAATAACTACTTTATATAGGAACACTACTACGGTTTACTAAATACCATATACTCAATAATAATACAGGGATTCTCAGGGGGAAGAATGCCTCTTGATTATCCCGTAGATTATGTTATGATTGAATCCAAAGATAACATCAAATCAAATATATTTTTTACTAAAGTTGGTTTAGATGGCATTCCAATTACTCGCTTTCTCGGTTTATCTCAACATGAAGATGTTCTGCATTTCATCACTACCCGACATGGTGGTTACAGTGAAAAACCATTTCATTCTTTTAATTTAGCTTCTCATGTGGGAGATAGAGAGGAACATGTTCTCAAAAACCGTGACCGCTTGGCTAAATCCCTCGGCATATCTACTGAAAGTTTTATTTTTACTCAGCAGGAACATGGAACGAACGTATTTTTAATTAACAACAGAAAGGGATTAAAGAATAACAAGGATTTAACTAATCCAGTGCAAATCAGTGATGCTATGATTACTGCTTATAGAAATATCTGTCTTCTAATTTTTGTTGCTGATTGCGTGCCAGTAATACTTTTTGACTATAGAAAAAAGGTTATTGCTCTGGTTCATGCCGGATGGAAGGGAACAGTCGGCCTCATTACTCAGAAAACTATTCGTTTAATGCAATCTCATTATCACTGCAGAGCCCTGGATATTATCTGTGCTATTGGTCCTTCTATTGGTCCCTGTTGCTATCAGGTGGGAAAGGATGTATTATATAAAGTTAAGGAGTCTTTTCCAAAAGAGCAAAATTTAATTCGTTCTTTTTCTAATGGTGAAAGGTTTTTTTTCGATTTGTGGCAGGCTAACAAAATACAATTGTTAAGTTGTGGGATACCGGAGGAGCATATCGAAATCGCCTATCTGTGTACTTCCTGTCATTCTAATCTATTTTTTTCCAATAGAAAAGAACATCGATGTACAGGTCGTTTTGCTGCTGGAATTATGTTGAGAGAATAATAGGGAGGGTTTATTATGATGAAAATATTAATGATTTATCCTTCTTATCCCGAAACGTTCTGGAGTTATAAATATGTTCTCAAATTTGTGGCAAAGAAAGCCAGCTTACCCCCATTGGGATTGCTTACTGTAGCTGCTTTACTTCCTGCTGAGTGGGAAAAAAGGTTGATAGATCTTTCTGCTGGTGATTGTCTGACTGAACAGGATATTAAGTGGGCTGATTATGTTTTTATCGGTGCCATGTCTATCCAGCGAAAATCAGTAACCGACCTTATTGGACAATGCAAGAGAATCGGAGCAATTATTGTAGCAGGAGGTCCCCTTTTTACAGCCGCTTATCAGGATTTTCCCCAGGTAGACTACTTAGTTTTGAATGAAGCAGAAGTGACCCTACCTTTGTTTTTAGCAGATTTGCACAGGGGGAATCTGAAAAGAATTTACGCCAGTAAAGAAAAAGCTGATCTGGAGCATTCCCCGGTTCCGGCCTGGGAATTAATTAAAGATTTAAAACAATATAACTCTCTTTGTATGCAGTATTCCAGGGGCTGTCCCTTTGATTGTGATTTTTGTGATGTCACCATGCTTTTTGGTCATAAGATCAGGACTAAATCAAAATATCAACTACTGAAAGAGTTAGATAAAATATACCAATTGGGATGGCGGGAAGGAGTTTTTATGGTGGATGATAATTTTATAGCTCATAAGAGTAAATTAAAGAAAGAAATCCTGCCTGCCCTGATTAGCTGGAATAAAGAAAAAGGACACTGTTTTTCTTTTAGTACCCAAGCTTCCATTAATATTGCTGATGAAGAGGAGCTAATGAATATGATGGTAGAGGCAGGTTTTGATTCAGTTTTTATTGGTATTGAAACTCCTCATGAAGAAAGCCTGGAAGAATGTCATAAAAACCAGAATAGACATCGTAATTTAATTGATGCAGTCCATAAGGTGCAACAATGTGGACTTCAGGTAACCGGTGGTTTTATTGTGGGATTTGACCATGATCCTCCCAGTATCTTTGATGAAATGATTAATTTTATTCAGAAGAGTGGCATTGTCACAGCTATGGTTGGTCTTCTCAATGCACCGGTAGGAACTAAATTATATCAAAGACTTATTAAAGAGAAACGCTTTTTGAGAATACCCAGCGGTAGCAACACTGATTTTACTATTAATTTTATTCCCAAAATGGATTATCAAGAATTGTTAAAGGGTTACCAAAAAATATTACATACCATTTATTCACCAAATTATTATTATAATAGAGTATTATCTTTGATTAAAAGTTTAAATACCAAAAAATTTAAAATACGGATAAATCGCCTGCGCTGGATTTACCTGGCAGCCTTCTTTAAATCAGTTTGGTATCTGGGAATTAAGGAAAGGGGAAGGAAATATTACTGGAAGATGTTTTTCTGGACTCTATTTCATCGACCTAAACTTTTCCCGGCAGCAATCACTTACGCTATAACTGGTTTTCATTTTCGAAAAATTTTTGAGGGGAATAAAGTAGTAACAGAATAACAGAAAATTTTATAGAATTATTTATATCTTACATGATAGCAATAAACGGGGTATTTATCTATTCCTTTCTTGAGGAAGATTTTTTTAAATATCTCTCTGTTATTCTTGAAATACGTGAAATATCAAGCATAATTAATGATATTGCTACAATGGATCCTATTTTCTTTCATTATTTTATCTCACTTTCCTTCCTTCAGTCATTAAAATATAATGTGTATTCCAATGGAACATATTTTTTCGGAAGGATACCAGTACATATTCTGATTATGTTAGATGAAGCCTAAAGGTTCAACTATCCTATTCTGTTAATCGTTTAATTCAAGTTACTGCCAGGTCTTTCTTAGTGAAGGGTGTTTGTCGTAAAAAGCTATATTACAACAATAAACAGGGGAAGGAATTTCTATACAACAGTTTGCTAAGTTAAATCTGTCTTATATACCAGTGAAGCGAATTTTATCTTTTCTAGATTTCAAACGGTAACGGTATGCTGATATAATTGCCATAAGTGAATGAGAGAATGCATTCTGGCTGTTCTGCCAAAATTTGGCATTGCTCTGCCTATATCAGGATAACAATAGGTACTGAAAAAATCATAAGATAGTATCCATCTTCGAAAAAACTTCAGGGGAATAATAATCTAAATGTTCATCTGGATTTTTAACGATTAGTCGAGGAATAACCGACAATTTATTCATAGGAAAGATATGGATGCCCGCTATCTCTTTTATAGTCAGAAGTTCTTTAACTAGCTCCTGCGCAATAGTTATACCTTCTTCTAAGCCCGAATTAATCATCCTAGATCTTATACTGTCAGGAATAAAAATATGGGAAAGATTTTTTTCAATATAATCAACCATCTTTTTACCTCTTAATGGCATTATACCGATAATTTTAGGAATGATTATGTGACTGGTAATATTCAGAAAATTTTCCAGTATTTTTATACTAAAAATAGGTTGGGTCTGGATAAAATTTGCTCCAGCAGATACTTTTTTTTCCAATCTTGATAATTCTCTATCAAATTCTTTAGATCCTGGATTTACTGCTACACCTGTAAAAAAGTCAGTTTTATAATTAGAAGTTTTATTGCTAGAAAAATATCCTTGATTTAATTCCTGAATAATTTTAATTAAGCCTATGGAATCTACATCAAAAACGGCAGTAGCTTGGGCATGATCTCCCATTTTGGGATGATCTCCGGACAGAGCAAGAATATTTTTCACACCCAAAGCATAAGCTCCCAGCAATTCCGCCTTTAAAGCTAACAAGTTTCTGTCTCTACAAGTAATATGAAAGATAGTTTCTAAATGCACACTTTCCTGAATAATATGAGAGAGAGCAATAGGTCCCATTCTTAAGCAGGCTAAGGGACAATCGGTGATATTAATAGCATCAGTTAGATTTAAATATTTTTTAATACTTTCTAGTAGATAGTCAATATTCACATTAAGGGGCGGATCCAATTCTACAGTAAAAACAAATTTTTTCTTTTCTAATTTTTCTTTTAGTCTCATTTAGAATGGCTTTCTGAAAGTTATATGGTTCCAACAAGAAAATCTATAAGATAGCTTTTATTAATTAAATTGAACAGATATTATCATTTTAAGATAAAGATGTCAATTCATAATGTTTGGTTCAGGTAAAATTTTGCTAAATATTTAGGTACTAATTTCGAGTAGTGTTAACAATTTAGTATAAATTAGTTTAAAAAAATTGGTCATGCATGTTGTCTTTCCTATAGAATATAGTTGAAAAACAAATTTTAAATAGGAAGGAGAGAGCATACATGATCATAGATGATTTCATTGCTCATTAAAAGCATAGTGTATCCTAACATGCATATAAAAACAAGAACATTACTGATACCTGTAGATTGTTTAACGTATCCAGAACGGTCTATTACTAGTGGCTAAAAAAGATTCAACAAATTCGATTATCAAGGTTTGTTCAATAGACAAAAGTCTAGGTCCGACATGCCCAATCAGATCAAACTGAAATCTGAGACAATCATTTACAATTACACAACAGATTACCCGACCCATGGACTCAGAAGAATATCCAATGAGCTGAAAGCACAGGGTATTACCATCAGTGAAACCGGCATCTATCATGTCCCAAGACGAAGAGGGTTAAACAAACGTCTAGATAGACTCTTTTGTGCCCAGGAATACTCGGATAATCCAGTCATTACCGAAAAAGGTATCTCAGAGAGGTAGAAAAGAGAGAAGAAATCCATATCCAGGCTTTCTATCCCGGTGCTCTCTTCTGCCAGGATACCTTCTATGTGGGCACCATCAAGGGCTTGGGTAGGATCTACCAGCAGGTCGGTATTGATGCCTATGTCCACTTCAGCTTTGCCAATGTCTATACCAATAAGAGAACTGACAGTGCTATTGACCTTGTCAAGACCAAAGTGATACCAGTCTATGAGGTGTTTCATATTCCCTTAGATCACATCTTAACCAATAATGGCAAAGAGTATACCACCTACTGGGAAAATGGCAAGCATGATTATGAAACATTTCTGGCCAAGCATGGTATCGCTCACACTAAGATTAAGCCCAGATGTCCCAGGAGTAACGTTATCGTAGAAAGATTTAACAGAACACTGTTAGAAGAGTTTTACCAACTAATAATGATTAAGAATATCTATACCTCTTTGGACCAGTTACAGGATTATTTGGAAAAGTTCATCTACTATTATAATTTTAAAAGAACGAATCAGGGTAATCGTCTAAAGGGAAAGATTCCTTACCAGAAATTTATCAATGGTAAACGTAAATTCACTTTACCGGAACCCAGATAAATAGTATTCTATTGTTATAGGAAAGAAATAGATATGTAAAGACATCTTGGAAATCATACAAATTATCTTATTAAAGAAAGGGATAATCATTGATTTACTATGCACATAATATAATGTTATCCTATTGACACTATTATTAGGGCATTCTCTGGTAAAGTCGTGAAATTACCTCTCCTATATATGAAGTGGTGCAAAAAATGAGTCAGAAAGAAAATTTTAAAATTATTGATACCGTAAGATGGCTAATAGATTCCTATTATCGGGCAGTAGGAATAAGCGTGATTTTTGTGCCAGGAAATGGTAAATTTATTTTTCCTACTCATAGTGGTAGATATTTTTGTGAATTTTGTAAGTTAATTCAGAAGAATTCTATAGGAGAAAAGAACTGTCTCAATGCCTTTTATAATAGTGCCGAAAAGAGTAGCGAATTTGGTTTTCCTTATATATATCAATGTCATGCTGGACTAATCGAATGGTCAGCTCCTTTTTGGTGTGCTGGTGAATTATTAGGTAATTTTGTTTCCGGCGGAGTGTTAATGAGAGAGCCAGACACTTCTTTATGGAAAGAGATGAGGAAAATAAGCAAATCTTTAGGGGTAGAAGAATTACTCCTACAAAAAGCTCTTAGCAAGATAAAGATAGTATCAGAAGAAAGGGTAAGAGCTGCTGCTGATATTCTTTATATCATGGCAAACTACCTGGTAAAGATGGAATTAATTGATATTAAATTGCGTCAGGAAAAGTATTTGCAACAAGCAAAAATTTCTGAAGAGATTCAGCGTATAAAAAGGACAGAAATAGAGTTACTAGAGCAGAACGTAGAAGATGAAAATTCTCCCCTTCCCATCTCTTCGCTTTATCCTTTAAAAACAGAGAGAGAATTGCTGCGTAGAGTGAAATTAGGTGATAAAGAGGGCGCTAAAGAAGTATTAAATGAAATTTTAGGTCAGATATTATTTAAGAATGCCGGTCAGATTGAGTTGGTTAGGGCTCGTATCCTAGAGCTGGCAGTTATCCTTTCTCGAGCTGCTGTGGAAGCCAAGGCTGAATTAGAAATGGTTCTGGGATTAAATTTTGAATATATCCAGGAAATCGGTAAACTAAAATCTATTGAAGAATTGTGTATCTGGATTGTAAAGGTTCTGGATAGATTTACTGAATCAGTATATGAAAATAGGAATATTAAAAACGTTGATATTATTAGAAAGGTAAGGGAGTTTATTCGGTCAAACTATAAGAAGAAGATAACATTACAGGATATCAGTAAAGCAGTATATCTGAGTTCTTATTATTTAAGCCATATTTTTAAAAAAGAAACTGGCTCTACCATATTGGAATATCTTACCAAGGTACGAATCGAGGAAGCAAAGAAATTATTAGAGAATACTTCATGGAGCTCTACTCAAATTGCTTTTGAGGTAGGTTACCCCGATCAAAGCTATTTTTGTAAAGTTTTTAAAAAGATAGAAGGAATATCTACTTCTGATTATAAGGAAAAAATGAAGAGATAGTGTTTCTAATCCATTTTACTTTTATTATAATTCCTCTATCTTTCCTCTGATATATTTAAGCTCCTAATTTTCTGTTAACTCATTATAATAGTAATTGTTTCTTTAGGGCATTTCCCATTAGGTTAAGTTTCCAAAAGTCTAAATATACAATAATATTCTTAAAAAAAGCAAGAAATTACCTAACAGGACAATCCTGATATAGTATTAGATTTTTTTATTCTTTAAAATTAAGAGAAACTATAAATAATAGGGGGGATATAAGATGTTAGATTTGAATGAAATATCTGAAGCACTTCAAAGAGGTGATGCAGGTAAAGTAGAAGAATTGGTTCGACTGGCTTTAGCAGAAAAATTGTCTCCAAAAGAGATACTTGAAAATGGCTTAATCAAAGGAATGAATATTATCGGGGTAAAATTTAAGAATAATGAAGTATATGTGCCAGAAGTATTAATTGCTGCCCGAGCTATGCATGCCGGAATGGATGTATTAAAGCCTAAATTAGTTGAAACAGGAGTAAAAAATATAGGCAAAGTAGTAATAGGAACCGTAAAAGGAGATCTACATGATATAGGAAAGAATTTAGTAAAAATGATGTTAGAAGGAGCAGGTTTTGAAGTTATAGATCTAGGAGTAGACGTCTCAGCAGATAAGTTTGTATCTGCGGTTAAAGAATACAAACCCAATATATTAGGAATGTCAGCACTCTTAACTACTACTATGGTTAACATGGTGGATGTAATCAAATCCCTTCAATTGTCAGATTTGCGTGAGAAGGTAAAAGTAATGATTGGAGGAGCTCCCATAACCCAAAATTATGCAGAACAAATTGGTGCTGATGGCTACTCTCCTGATGCTGCTTCTGCAGCCGAAGATGCTAAAAAATTTATAGCTTAGAGTGAAAAATTTCAATTCATCGGAGAATTTTATGATTCATCACATTCGTAACAAGAATTACTTGGTGGAAGTTTTACCACCAAAACAGGATTCAGAAAACCTGGAGTCAGACCTTGAAAAATTTTACACTAGATATATGAAGGTTATTAACAGTGGATATTGTGTTTGTATTACTGATAATACTATGGGTAATTTATCTTTCCAGGGGACTGAAATAATTGAAGAATTTAAGCTTCCGGTAATGCTAAAACAGGTAATGATTCATCTTAATACTTTCCATAGAAAGGATGACCTGGATAATATTCTTAATGCTTGCCTCCGAAAAGGCATTAAGTATATTCTGGTAATTACTGGAGATGGATCTATTCGTCTTCCCAAGCTCCGACCCGTAGATGTAAATTTAACCAATATTGATTCTGTTACTTCTGTCGAATTGCTGAAATATATAAGCCGAGAGTATCCTGGGGCTTTTATTCTGGGGGTTGCTTTTAATCCTTATGAACCGGAGGAGCATGAATTTGAAAAGATGGAAAAAAAGATTAAAGCCGGCGCTACATTTATCATTACTCAACCATTATTGGGAAGAAATAAGGTAATAAATAAACTTCTTAAAAAGTATCCCCAAATACCAGTAATAGTAGAAGCATGGATGAGTAAAAAGCTACATCTTCTTTCTGAAGTAGTAGGTTATGAGATAACCATGAACGGTGAATATGATCCTATAGCAAATTTAAAAGTTCTTCATAATTTATATCCGGGGTGTGGTGTTTATTTATCTCTATTAGGAATAAAAAACCAGTTTGATTTGATTAAAGAAACCTTAGTTTAAGCAGCATAAAGGCAGGGAGGAATTATGAAGATAGTAGTTTGCATCAAGCAGGTACCAGCAACTAATGATACCAAAATTGATCCGGAGACAAAAAGAATAGTTAGAGAAGGAGTAAGAGCAATTCTTAATCCCTTTGATACCTATGCAGTAGAAGAAGGAATACAGTTAAGAGATAAATTTGGTGGAGAAGTCTTAGCCCTCACTATGGGTCCTCCTAAAGCTGAACAAGCACTACGAGAAGTTCTTTCTCTGGGAGTGGATAAAGCAATTTTACTTAGTGACCGGGATTTTGCTGGTTCAGATACCTGGGCAACGAGTTATGTTCTAGCCAGGGCAATAAAAAAAATAGGTAAAGTTGACCTGGTCCTTTGTGGTAAACAGGCCATAGATGGAGATACAGCCCAGGTAGGTCCTGGTATCGCTGCTCATTTGAATTGGGTACAGGCCACTTATGTTATGGCAGTAGAAGAGCTATCATCTTCTATTATCAGGGTGAAAAGAATGCATGAAGATGGTTACGATATTTGTGAAATAGCACTGCCTGCAGTGATGACTGTGGTAAAAGATATTAATATTCCCAGGGTACCAACCCTCAAAGGGAGATTAGCTTCTCTGAAGCGGGAAATTCCAGTTTGGAAGCCAGAAGATATAAAAATTGAAAAAACAAAGATTGGGCTTGATGGCTCACCAACCAGGGTAGTAAAAATAGAACAGCCTGCTCCAAGGCATGCCAGTACTAAAAGGATTGAAGGATCGGCTAGAGAATGTGCCAGAAGCTTGCTGCGAGAATTAAGAATGCGCAATATAATTTAATATAAGGATGATAGTATGAAGGTTACTACAGAATTTGATAGGAAAAAGTATCGTAATATTTGGGTAATAGCAGAACTCTTATTTGGGAAAATACAAACAGTAACTTATGAATTAATTGGAGTAGCTAGGAATTTAGCTGATTTGAGGAATAGTGAGGTTTGGATTATTGTTCTGAGTTCTAAGTTAGAGGATAATTTGGAACTGCTTTTTGCCTATGGTGCAGATGTAGTAATAATATTAGATAATAAGGCATTTTCTGGATTTATTGATGAACTGGAATCTAAAATATTAAAGAGAATTATTGTTAAATATAAGCCTGAAACAATTATATGTGGAGCTACTTCAAGGGGAAGGGCTTTGATTCCTAGGGTCGCTGTCATGACCCATTCTGGCCTTACTGCTGATTGCACAGGACTTTCCATTGACCCAGAGAGCGGGGATCTACTTCAAACCAGACCAGCTTTTGGTGGTAACATTATGGCTATTATACGCAGTTCAAATTATCGACCTCAAATGGCAACTGTTCGACCAAGGGTTATGAAGATGCCAGAGCCCAATTATACTTGTACCGGTAGAATAATAAAAGAGAAGATTTTTAATGGTGATATCAAAAATATTAAGAAGATAATTAGTGTTTTCCATGATACTAAAACTGCTGTTAATCTCGCTGATGCTCAGATAATAATTTCAGGGGGAAGAGGAATGCAGGGGAAGAAGGGTTTTGATCTCTTAAAAAGATTTGCCGAAAAGGTTGGAGGTGCAGCCTTAGGAGCAAGCAGGGCAGCTGTTGATGCAGGCTGGATTTCCTATGCCCATCAGGTTGGACAAACAGGACAAACAGTTCAAACAAAGGTTTATATAGCCTGTGGTATTTCGGGACAGATACAACATCTGGTAGGAATGCAGTCCTGTGACTTAATAATAGCTATTGACCAAAATCCACATACACCTATGATGCAAATAGCCGATATAGCGGTAATAGGAGATTTATTTGAAATTATTCCGGAAATTATTTACGAAATAACTGAACTATAAAATTAGAATAAGAATATGCCTCATCATTCAGACAAAGATGATAATTAAAAGGTTTCTCACTTCAAAATTTATGAAATTTCAATTACTTATATGAAATATGAAAAGGAGATTTAGTTATGCTAATTATTGGTGAAAAATTAAATTCTACCAGAGAAAGAGTCAGAAAGATGATTGAAAATAGAGATGTAAAATCTATTCAGGAATTAGCCAGGAAACAGGTAGAGGGAGGAGCCAATATCCTGGATGTGAATGCCTCCGCTGCCAGTGGTAACAGTAAAGAGAATATGAAATGGCTGGTTAAAACTGTACAGGAGGTAGCAGCAGTTCCTTTATGTATTGATAGCCCCAATGCTGAAGAAATTGAAAAAGGTCTGGCAGCACATAATTGGGCTAATGGAAAGGCATTCATTAATTCCGTTACTGGAGAAAAAGAAAAGATGGATAGACTACTACCCAGTATAAAAAATTATAAATGCGCTGTAGTAGCTCTGGTTATGGATGAACGAGGTATTCCTGATAATGCCCAAACACGTATTGAAATTGCCCGTAAATTAATACAAGTGTTAACAGATTCTGGCGTACCCTTGGCAGATATATATATTGATCCTCTGGCAGTTCCAATTGGAACTAATGATCAAAATGGTTTAATAGTTTTAGATACCATACGTGGTGTAAAGGAAATTTATCCTGAAGTTAAAACAGTAATAGGTTTAAGCAACATTTCTTATGGTCTTCCGGAAAGAAAGCTGATTAACCAGGTTTTCATGATTCTAACTATGTCTTGTGGCATGAATGCCGCCATAATTGATCCTACTGATAAAAGATTGATAGCTATGATTAAGACTTCTTTAACCCTGTTGGGGAAGGATAATTATTGTTGCGAATATATCAAGGCTTACCGAGAGGGAAGGTTAACAGCTGACCATAATTCTGTATAATGAAAAATTTATTATTTTTGGATAATCAAGCAAATATCCTCAAACTTGTATAACAGTTATTTTTAAGAAATCCTAGCTGAGATTTTACCTTTCTAATCCCCTTTTTGTGATACTTTTTCATTAGTTTAAATGAATAAATATAAGTAGAACGGCCTCTTATTTTAGACTCCAGGTAAAAAATATTCAATTAGTATATTAATCTTTATGGTAAAATTAATTTATTTAATCATTACTATCATCTAAGAAGATGAAGTTGATTTTCATGGTTAAATAAAAATGGTTTGACAATTGATTTTATTGGATTTAATATTTAGGGAAATGTTTTTATAGTACTGGATTTTAGAAATTCCGGTACTCTAAAATAGTTTTTTTAAATCTGAGGTATTTCCTTAAAACCACTCCAATAAAATACTTTTTATCCAGATTTAGAAATAGGAATGGAGATAGTTCATGGGTAAATTAAAAAGAACATATCAGGAGATTAATGAAAAAATTGCTCGCAAAGAAGCAGTTGTAATGACTGCAGAAGAAGTAATTGCCTTAAAAGATGAACAGGGAATAGAAGAAGCTACCAAATTGGTTGATGTAGTAACTACCGGTACCTTCGGTCCCATGTGTTCCTCTGGAGCATTTTTTAATGTAGGACATAGTGATCCACCTATTAAAATGCAAAAGGTGTGGCTCAATGATGTAATGGCTTATGCCGGTCTGGCTGCTGTTGATATTTATTTAGGTGCTACTCAATTATCAGAATCAGAAAGAAATGATTATGGTGGAGCCCATGTCATCGAAGAATTTGTAAAAGGGAAGGATATTAGATTAAAAGCACTTTCCAATGGAACCGATTGTTATCCTGCTCGTGAAGTTGAAGCAACTATCTCCAAAGAAACAGTAAATCAGGCTTTTATGGTCAATCCCAGAAATACCTATCAGAATTATAATGTAGCGGTAAATCAATCAACAAAAAAAATATATACCTATATGGGTATCCTTCTTCCTGATTTAGGCAATGCCAGCTACAGCACCAGTGGACAATTAAGTCCCTTGTTGAATGATCCTAGCTTAAGGAGTATTGGGATTGGAAGCCGTATCTTTATTGGGGGTACAGAGGGTTATGTTATTTGGGAGGGTACCCAATTCAGTCCCAGAACTGTTACTATTCCAGAGAAGGAGATTGTGACAAGGCAGGGAGCAACTTTAGCGTTAATAGGAAACCTGAAAAAAATGAAACCCGATTTTATTCAAGCTGCCTATTTTGCAGGATATGGTGTTTCTTTATATGTTGGTATTGGCATACCCATACCCATTCTTGATGAAGATATGATGAGAGTAGTTAGTATTAAAGATGAGGAGATATATACTGAAATCTTAGATTATAGTTATCCACATCCTGATAAACCATCCCTGGGCTGGGTCAATTACGCCCAACTTAGATCTGGTCAGATAGACATTAAGGGCAAAAAAGTTCCGACCTCTTCCTTATCCAGTTATGCCAGAGCGAGAATTATTGCTCATTCCTTGAAAGAATGGATTGGAAAAGGACAATTTTTTTTACAGGAGCCTATTGAATTTTTTCCTTCCCAAGGGGAATTAGGTAGATTAAAGACCATTAAAATTCGTTAGTTGAGGCAATTAATCTAAGTCAGGAAAGATTTTTGGAGGAGTAATGATTAAGAAAAAAGCTATTTTACGTTTTAATCCCTCTACGGTGGAAAAACCGATTACCTATTATTTGATTAAGAAATATGAGCTGTGGATTAATATCTTGCAGGCAAAATTTGAACCCTCCTTAGGAGGCAAGCTTGTAATTGAAATTAGAGGTGATAAAAAACAGATAGACGAAGCCTTTACTTACTTGAAGGAGCAGAATATAAAAGTTGATTTTTTAGAACAGGAAATATCCTGGAATAAACTGAAGTGTAATCATTGTGGTGCCTGCGTATCCATCTGTCCGGTAGGTGCCTTAATAATTAATAAACAAACATACTATTTAGAATTCAACTATCAGGATTGTGTGGTATGTGGTTATTGTGCCGATGCCTGTCCGGTACAGGCTATAGAAATTATTTTTTAATTACCCAGTAATAACGAAAAAGGGTTATGAAAAAACAAGATTTTCTTAATCAATATAATTTTGATCCTGGCCATAGTATTCGTTCCTATCGCAAAGCAATTAAGAGTTCTGATTTAGTTTCCTTTCCGGTAAAGGAAAAAGAAAGTGATTTGTTAATACAAGCTCCTGTGATACTTGAAGAAGAAGCCCTTGCTTCCTTAAAGTATTACCGGTCATTACTGGAGGATTATATAAAGGAAAATCCGCTATTTAGAACTACTCTCACCCCCTATCCCTTTGATAATAAGGCACATCCCATGATAAGGGAAATGATTGAAGTATCTACAAGCTGTCAAGTAGGTCCCATGGCTTCTGTGGCAGGTTGTATTGCCCAAAATGTTGCACAAGACTTACTTACCAGAATAGATGAAGTGATAATTGAGAATGGTGGCGATCTTTATATTAAAAGTTCTTCTTTGAGGAGGGTAATTATTTATGCCGGTTCTTCTCCTCTCAGCAATAAATTGTATCTTAAGATAGATTCCCGTAAAAATGGTTTAGGAATATGTACTTCTTCGGGAACAGTAGGACCTTCCTTTAGTATGGGTAAAGCAGATGCAGTTACAGTAATTTCTTATTCCGCTTCCCTGGCTGATGCGGCAGCTACGGCTATCGGGAATATCATTCAAACCAAAGAAGATATTAGAAAAGCACTAAATCTAGTCCAATGTATTTGCGGTCTTCGGGGAGTTGTTATCATTAAAGATGATAAGATAGGGATGTGGGGAGAAATAGATTATGGTTTAACTTAGATTATATTTTAGCATGGTAATTTGAAAATTCCCGATACCACAAAATTTTTTTGAAAACTAATTTATAATATTCTTAGGGAAGAGGGAAGGAAAAATTAAATAATGAAAAGGTTTGGGAAAGACAAATAATCAGATATAATTTAAAACAGTTTGCCCTTAGAACCAAAAACTAGTCACTAAATGTTGTTAGCCACCTTCTACCTTCTACCAATTAAATTAATACTATACATTATACAACAAACTGAGTTACAATTTTATTGTTGCTCTTCTTCAGTAAAGAAGTTGAAAAGAGAAAGGTGAAAAAAGTGTTTTTACCAACTACTAAAGATGAAATGAAACAATTAGGCTGGACTAGTCTGGATATAATAATAGTTACCGGAGATACCTATATTGATACCCCCTTTATAGGAATAGCCCTTATTGGTAAACTATTACTCAATACCGGTTACCGGGTAGGAATTATTGCTCAGCCTGATATTGATAATCCCAAAGATATTGGTCGCCTGGGGGAGCCACAACTTTTTTGGGGAGTAACGGCAGGTTCCCTAGATTCCATGATAGCTAACTATACTGCTACTGGTAAGAAGAGAAAAAAGGATGACCTTACACCGGGTGAAATAAATAATCGTAGACCTGATCGAGCTACTATTGTCTATAGCAATCTCATAAGGCGTTATTTTAAAAATACCAAGCCTATTGTTTTAGGTGGTATTGAGGCCAGCTTAAGAAGACTGGCTCATTATGATTTCTGGGATAATGAAATCAGACACTCTATTTTATTAGATAGTAAAGCAAATTTTTTGATATATGGTATGGCTGAAAAGAGCGTATTACAGCTGGCGGAACGGCTTAAACGACAGGAGCAAGTTGATGACCTAAGAGGTATCTGTTATATCTCAAAATCACCAGTCCAGAACAGCATTATTTTACCCTCTTTTTCCGAAGTAAGAAAAGACCGGAAAAAATTTATAGAAATGTTCCATCTCTTTTATGAGAATCAAAATCCCTTTTCCGGCCAAACCCTCTCTCAGAAATATGATAACCGTTATCTAATTCATAATCCCCCTTCTTATCCGTTAACAACAACAGAACTAGATAAAGTATACGAATTTGATTATGAAAGAGAAGTTCATCCTTATTATAGGAAGTGGGGGAAAGTAAGGGCTTTGGATACAATAAAGTTTTCAGTTACTTCTCATCGGGGATGCTTTGGAGAATGCAATTTTTGTGCCATTACTGTACATCAAGGAAAGTATATCCAATCCAGAAGTCAGAAGTCTATTATCAACGAAATCACAAAATTAACCTGTCGGAAAGATTTTAAAGGATATATCCTGGATGTAGGTGGTCCCACTGCCAATATGTATGGTATGGAATGTACCCAAAAGAGAAGGGGTGATTATTGTGGAAAGAAACGCTGTTTATTCCCTTCTTTTTGTGTCAATTCATCAGTTGACCATAAGGCACAAATCAAATTATTAAGAGTAATCAGGAGAATAAAAGGAATAAAAAAGGCATTCATTGCATCCGGGATTCGTTATGATCTGGTATTAGCAGATCAGAAATATGGTGAACATTATCTCCGAGAACTTATTACTAATCATCTTTCCGGACAACTAAAGATTGCTCCTGAACACATCGATTCCAAAATTCTAACCTTAATGGGCAAGGATAATAATAATCTGTTAAGCAGATTTAAAAAATTATTTAACCAGATTAATGATCAGGAAGGGCTTAAACAATATCTTACCTATTATTTTATGGCAGCTCATCCTGGTTGTAGAGAAAAGGATATGGTACATCTAAAAGAATATATTGAGCAGGAACTAAAGATAAAACCTGAGCAGGTACAGATTTTTATTCCGGCACCCTCAACATATTCTGCTCTTATGTATTATACAGAGCGTAATCCTTTTACTGGAGATAAAATTTTTGTAGAAAAGAAGGTTAAAAGTAAGGATAATCAGAAAAAAGTAATCATAAATTGGTAAACAAAAATATTTTCTTTATAAGGTAAATAAACATTGAACTTTCTCTCAAAATAATTGTTTGAATAAACTGAGGACAGTTAACACCAAAGCTTATGATTCCTCAGAATCCTAAAACAATAAATGTAAATAATTTTACTATTATATAATAATAGTATATTACGCACCACGCATTACAACGTTATACGATTTACCATATACTGAATATACTATATACGAGAAAAAGGGGTTCTCAAGGGGAATCCTTCCCCTTGAATATACTGAGGACAATTACCACCTGATAATATGAACCTCAGGATAAAATAAATTAAAATATAGATTAATTATCTACCTTAAGTAAAAGATGTATTTCAGGGGTTCTCAAGGGGAAGGATTCCCCTTGAATAATTAATGATTTTTGGATAGGAAGGTATATATTAATTTGATGCCACTTATTTATGTTATTGATGATGAGCAGGATATTGTTGATCTTATTGCTTTGCATCTAGAGAGATCTAATTTTTGGGTAGACGGATTTTTAGATGCAACAACTTTTTATCATCAGTTGAATAAAAAAATACCTGATTTAATTATCTTGGATCTTATGCTTTCGGATCAGAGCGGGTTTGAGGTATGTAAATATCTAAAAAAAGAAGATAGATATAGCAATATACCCATTATTATTCTTTCCGCTCTTATGGGGGAAACTGAAAAAATTCTTGGTTTAGAACTAGGAGCTGATGATTATATCACCAAACCATTTTCTCCAGGTGAGATGGTAGCTAGAGTAAAAGCAGTACTAAGACGACAAACCAATAAATCAAGAGAGAATAGAATTATAATGGATGATGATTTTATTATTGAAACAGAAAAGCACAGAGTATTTATCAATAAAAAGGAAGTGCCTCTCACTGCCACTGAATTCAAGATTTTAAGTTTACTGGCTAATAAACAGGGGTGGGTATTTACCCGGGGACAGATACTGGATTATCTCTGGGGTGAAGAAAAGGCTGTTCTGGAGCGCACTATTGACGTTCATATTAAAAATTTACGAGAAAAATTAGGCTTTAAGAGATGTTTGATTAAAAATATAAGGGGAATCGGTTATAAATTAGAACAATGATTAAGTTGCGCTTGCTAAAAAATATACTTGTTTATCTTATTATTATTGTTTTATTTTCAATATTATGTTTAATTTCCCTTTCCTCGTTTATCAAATCTCAATATATCAACAGCAAAATTAAAGAACTTACCGATCTTTCCTCCACTATACAAACAGTTATAGAACCTCTTTTCGAACAGGAAAACTGGCTAGAATTAGAAAATCTTATTAAAGAGATATTTAACCAGTCAGAGACAAGGATATCAATTATCCTCACTGATGGCAAAGTAATAGCTGAAACATTTAAGGATTTATCAGAGATGGAAAGTCACTTCAACAGACCAGAAGTAAAAGTAGCTTTACAGGGGGAAATAGCACACAGGATAAGATACAGTAGCACCACAAAAGAGGATATGCTCTATGTCGCGATTCCTGTTTTTATTGAAAATAATCTTAAGGCAATTATCAGGTTAAGTACCTTTTTAGAAGAACTAAATTTTATTTTAAGCAGACTAAGAAATATGATAGTTCTTGTTAGTGTTCTGATGATTTTGCTATCAATGGGGATTGCCTATCTAGTTGATCATAAAACCAAAAGAACCATGAAGGAATTGATCCAGGGATTCCGGGAAGTGGGAGAAGGCCATCTGGAAACTAGAATTTTATTACCTTCCAGAGAGCCAGAAATCAATGAACTTATTAATCAATTTAACAGGATGACTGTAAAGCTAAGCCAGATTATACGAGGATTATCACAACAGAGAGAAGAATTAAGTAGTATCATCGCTTCCGTTCCCAGTGGCATCGCCCTGGTAGATGAGGAAGGAAGGATTATTTTAAGTAATAGTCATTTTGATAAAATATTCTCCTCCTATTCTTATGATAGTAAAGATAAGTATTTTTGGGAGATATTGAGAGAAAATAAATTGAATCAAAAGGTAAGTGAATTAATAGAAAAGAAAAGGAATTTTAGCACTGAGTTTGAATTAAATGGAAACATTTATCTGGGCAAGGGAACTTATCTGGACCAAAAGAGTAAGTCTGTTCTGGTTTTGTATGATATAACCACCTCCAGAAAATTAGAGCAGTTGAAAAAGGAACTGGTAACCAATATTTCTCATGAATTAAGGACACCTCTTACCTCTATTAAAGGGTATCTGGAGACCTTAAAAGGTGCTAGTGCCAGGGATAGAGAAAAATATCTCTCCATTATCAAAAGAAATTTAGAAAGAATTATTAATATGGTTAATGACCTTCTTTTTTTATCTGAGTTAGAAGATAAAGAAGGCAAAGTGCATCTTGAGAAGGTGGATTTAGGTGAGATAGTAGTTAATATGCATAAAATTTTTGCACTTTCTCTAAAAGATAAAAACCTGAGATTTAATATTAATATCCCGCTCGATTTACCCAAGATTGAGGCTGATCAGTTTAAAATTGAGCAAATGTTTATTAATTTGATTGATAATGCAATTAAATTTACCGACAAGGGTGGTATAACTATTTCTCTGGAATTAATTACTGAGCAGAGGATAAAAATAGAAGTTGCCGACACCGGTATTGGATTAAAAAAAGAAGAGCTAAGCCGTGTTTTTGAACGCTTTTATGTAGCAAATAGAGCAAGATCACGAAAAGAAGGGGGAACAGGGTTAGGGCTTTCCATCGTTAAACATATTGTACTATTACATCAGGGCGATATAGAAATTGACAGTCAGCCAGGCTTAGGTACTAAAGTAAAGGTTATCTTGCCTATTAATCCTATCTTATCTTAAAAAATTAAGTAATTAGATATTTTTCCTTTACTTTAAAGGTGAAGGGTAAAAAGAAAAAAGAATTTTTTAAAAAATATTAAAATTAACCAAAAATTAACAATCTATTTATATATTATTAACAAACCTCCTTTATTTTATAATTAAAAGAATAGATGTAAAACATCTAAAAAAAGGAGAGAAAAAATGAAAATCTCAAAAAAATCAAATTGTATTTTTCTGGCATTTATCACACTTCCTTTCTTACTAATAAGTTTTGGTATTCTTGCTTCTGAAAAAGTAATTGTTATAAAAGGTTCTACCACTGTGCTTCCTATTGCCCAACCATGTGCCGAAGTCTTTATGGATCAAAATCTGGATATTGATATATCAGTACAGGGTGGTGGATCAGGTGTAGGCATTGTTTCTCTTATTGATAGTACCTGTGATATTGGAAATTCTTCCCGGCCAGCAAAAGAGGAAGAGATTAAGATAGCTCAGGAAAAAGGAGTAGAAATCTACGCTAACATTATTGCCAGAGATGCCATTGCAGTTATCGTAAATCCCGTTAATCAGATTGATGGATTAACTCTGGACCAGATTAAGGATATTTATACCGGAAAAATTTCTAACTGGTCAGAAATTGGGGGAACCAACCAAGTGATTGTAGTTGTCTCCAGAGATTCCGCCAGTGGCACTTTTGAAGCTTTTAATGAATTAGCTTTACAGAAAGATAAGTTGAGAGCCGATGCCCTTATGCAATCATCCAATGCTGCTGTAGCCACTACTATTGCTAATACTTCTGGTGCCATAGGCTATGTGGGTTTAGGATATGTTACCGATAAGGTTAAAGCTATAAAGATTAATGATATTATACCCAGTAAGGAAACAGTTAATGCAAATTTATATCCCTTAGCCAGACCATTGTTTATGTATACCAATGGTCAACCTGAGGGGATAGCAAAAGAGTTCCTTGATTTTGTATTAAGCGCAGAAGGACAGAAATTAGTGGAAGAAAATGGATTTCTTAGTGTTCAGTAGCTGATATTATAATAAAATTATTAGCTAAATATACCAGACAGGGGAAATGATATATACCCTATCCGGTTGTTGGCTTATAAAATTAATAAATATTTTGGAAAAAGAGATAATCATATCAATGTATAAAGAGAAAGAGAAAATAATTAGATGGGTATTTTCTATATTAGCTTTTTTTTCACTATTCTTTCTGGTAGGAATTACTATCACTTTATTCACTTCTGGATTACCAGTTTTTAGGGAAAAAGGAATCCTGGAATTTATATTGGGTAAGGAATGGTATCCTACTTATAATCCACCTAATTTTGGTATTCTTCCTTTAATTATGGCTTCTTTCCTGGTCACCATTGGGGCGGTAATGATATGTGTACCATTAGGTGTAGGCAGTGCACTTTTTATCAATGAATTAGCTAATCATTGGCAGAAGGCTATCTTGAAACCTATCATTGAAATCTTAGCCAGCATACCTTCTATTGTTTATGGATTTTTTGGTATGGTTCTGGTTGCACCCTATTTACAAAAAATCTTTCACCTTCCGGTAGGACAGACTGCCTTTACCGGTAGTTTGATATTAGGAATTATGGCTACTCCTACTGTGTGCAGTATTTCTGAAGATGCTTTAAGTTTTGTACCTCAGAGTTATCGTGAAGCTTCTTTAGCTTTAGGAGGTAATAGATGGCAAACCCTAACCAGGATAATTATCCCAGCAGCTGGTTCGGGGATTTCTACAGGAATTATACTGGGTATGAGTAGGGCAATTGGGGAAACCATGACCGTCTTGATGGTTACTGGCGGAGCGGCAATTATCCCCACTTCTTTCTTTCAACCGGTAAGACCTATGACTGCTACTATTGCTGCAGAGATGGGAGAGGCAGTGGTGGGCAGTATCCATTACCATGCATTATTTGCCATTGGCTTGGTTTTGTTTTTGATTACCTTATTGTTCAATATTATTGCTGAAATAGTCAGTCGGCGCTATCGCTTAAAATTAGGTCTGGGAAGGTAAAATTATGAATAATAAGATTAAACAGCAATTTGGATTTTTTTTGCTCTTTCTTTGTATCTTGATTACAATCTTTTTTTTAGGTTTAATTTTATATTTCGTAATAGTTCAGGGAGTTGGTGTATTATCCTACGAATTCCTGACTCAGGTGCCTAAAAGATCTATGACTGCTGGCGGAGTAGCTCCGGCTATTGTGGGAACTTTTTATCTTACCTTGGGAGCCATGATTTTTGCTATTCCCCTGGGAGTATCTTGTGCCATATATTTAAGTGAATACAGCCCACAGAGTGTTGTTATTAATATAATTAGAATTAGTATTAATAATTTAGCAGGAGTGCCCTCAGTAGTATTTGGTTTGTTTGGATTAGCTGTCTTTGTCAAATATTTAGGATTTGGAGTATCCATCTTATCTGGTTCTTTGACTCTAGGGATCATGATATTACCAGGTATTATTTCCGCAACACAGGAAGCACTTTTAGCGGTACCTCAATCATATCGGGAGGCATCACTGGCTCTGGGTGCTACTTTATGGGAAACAATAAGAAAAGTGGTTTTACCCAGTGCTTTACCTGGTATCTTAACCGGTATAATACTGAGTATTGGCAGGGTTGCTGGTGAAACTGCACCAATTATGTTTACCGCTGCCACTTTCTATACCCGTGGATACCCTAATTCCATCTTCTCTGAAGTAATGGCTTTACCTTATCATATCTATGCCTTGATGACAGAAGGGGTACATCCAGAAGTTCAAACCAGAATCGCTTATGGATGTGCTCTTATATTATTAATTTTGGTTCTATCAATGTCTACTCTGGCCATTATGTTGAGACAGAGACAGAGGGGTCATACTTATTATGGAATCTAAAACTAAGATAGAAGTAAAGGATCTTTCCTTTTATTACGGTCAGAATCAGGTATTAAAAAAAATTAATCTTGGTATCTTTAAAAAAAGGATTACCGCTATTATTGGCCCTTCAGGTTGTGGTAAAACTACTTTAATTAGAATGTTTAATAGAATGAATGACTTGGTTCCCATAGGCAGGCTGGAAGGAGTTATCCTCTTAGATAAAGAAGACATTAATGATCCCAAAACTGATGTAGTAGAAATTCGACGTAGAGTAGGAATGGTATTTCAAAAACCAAATCCTTTTCCCAAAAGTATTTTTGATAACGTTAGCTATGGATTAGAAGTCAACGGCATTAGAGATAGGAGAAAGAAAGAAGAAATTGTGATACAATCTTTAAAAAAAGCTGCCATCTGGGAAGAAGTAAAAGATCGTCTTAATGAAAGCGCTTTAGGATTATCAGGAGGACAACAACAACGCCTCTGCATTGCTCGTTGTCTGGCAGTTGCTCCAGAAGTATTATTATTTGATGAACCTTGTGCCAGCCTGGATCCTATCTCTACTCAAAAGATTGAAGAACTGATAACAGGGCTAAAGAAGGAGTATACTATAGTTATTGTAACTCACAATATGCAACAAGCTGCTCGGGTGTCAGATTATACAGCATTTTTATACCTGGGAGAATTAATTGAATTTGGTGAGACGGAAAAATTGTTTACTATTCCCAGGAATAGGATGACTGAGGCTTATCTAACTGGTAAATTTGGTTAAATTAAAGAAGTCATTGTTATAATCTTTCTATTGAGTGCTATGTTTAGTATTAAAAATGAGGGACAATGATGTTAGAAGAACGCATCAGACTATTAAAACGGGAATTAATAGAATACGCTACTCTAGCTGAAAATATGGTGGCAAAAGTAGTTAAAGGGCTTTTGGAAAAGGAAAAGGATTATCTCCTGGAGGTCATGGAAAAGGATGAACCAAAGACAGACCGATATGAAATTAATTTGGATGAAAAATGTATCTGGATTCTTGCTCAATTCCAACCCATGGCTGTTGATTTAAGGACTATCCTGATGATGTTAGAAATTAATAGAGATTTGGAAAGAATCGGGGATCTATCGGCAAGTATGTCTCGAAGCGCCCTTTTTCTTATTGAGAGACCGCAGGTAAAACCATATATTGATATTCCCAGAATGGCTGATATTGTCCAGGGTATGATAAAAGGAAGTGTAAATGCCTTTATTGAAAATGACTCCCTACTTGCCCGAGAGGTATTTCAGCGGGATAAGATAGTAAATGCCTTAAGAGATCAGATAATCAGGGAACTCCTTACTTTTATGAGCTCCGATCCAGCTACTATAGAGAGGTCTTTCCATTTAATCTCTCTTGCTTTAGATTTAGAACGAATGGGAGATCATGCTACCAATATCTGTGAAGATGTGGTATTTATGGTAGAAGGAGAAGTGATTAAACATCAGTATGATAAAAACAAAGGAACATAGGTAGTCTTAATAATTGTTATTCTATTTTTAATATCTCCAATAAACATTGCTGGACTTTATCTTTGGGGCAAATGAATTGTTTTTTGATTGGCTTTTTATCCAAATCCCTGAGCATAGCAGGTATAGGAAGATCCGTATAGTTACTTAACTTCTGCAACAGAATAAATTCTTCTTTCTTATGGTCTCTGACTTCTCCTATTAAGGCAGTTAAAACAGCCTTATTAAATTTAAAGGGTGTTGCAGTGGCAGTGATAACTGTTTTGGTTTTTTGGGTACTTATTCTTTGATAGCCAGTAAATACTTTTATCCCTACTGCAGTATGCGGATCAACAAGGTAATGATACTCGTGATATACTGATTTAATAGTGGATAATGTTTCAGTTTCATCGGCAAAGCTAGCAAAAATTATTTCCCTCATCTTGTTTTTTAACGATTCTTCCAGAATAAACATTCCCTTTTCCCGAAGATCCTTCATCAATTTAACAATGAATTCACCCTGACGACCTGAAATCTCAAAAAGAAATCTTTCTAAATTATTAGAAATAAGTATATCCATAGAAGGACTGATAGTGGTGACCAGTGGTCTATTTATATCATAGACTCCTGAATTAAAGAAGTCTGTCAGCACCTTATTGATATTTGAAGCACAAATTAATTTTTCTATAGGCAAACCCATTTCTTTAGCATACCAGGCTGCTAGGATATTACCAAAATTTCCGGTCGGTACTACAAAATTGATTGTTTCATTATGCCGAATATGCTTTTTCCGTAAAAGATATAGATAAGCATAGAAATAGTAAACTATTTGCGGGAAGAGTCGCCCCCAATTGATGGAGTTAGCAGAAGAAAATTCAAATCCTTTTTTCTCCAGCATACGGCAAAAATCCGCATCAGTAAAGATTTGTTTTACCGCATTTTGACAATCATCAAAATTACCCTCTAGAGCAATGACATGGGTATTATTCCCTTCAGTAGTAAGCATTTGCCATTCCTGGACTCTGCTCACCTTTTGAAAGGGAAAATAAACTACGATCTGAATCCCTGGTATATTTTTAAATCCTTCCAAGGCTGCCTTACCGGTATCACCGGAGGTAGCTACCAGTATCAATAGCTGATTATTGATAGAAAGTTTTTTTATAATCAAAGATAAAATAAGGGGGAGCGCTTGTAGGGCTATATCTTTGAAGGCACCGGTTGGTCCATGAAAAAGCTCCAGCAAAAATAATTGATCATTCAATCTGGTAAGTGGTGTGATTTCTTCGGTTGTAAAGTTTTCTTTATGGTAGGCTTGATGAACTATCTGGGTGATTTCCTTTTCAGAAAAATCATCAGCTAAGAATAATTGAAAAATCTTCTGAGCTAATTGGGTATATGATAAATTCATCCAGCTGTCAAGTTGTTGGTGAGAAATAGCTGGAATTTCTTTCGGTATAAAAAGCCCCCCCTGGGGCACCATTCCACTTTTAATTGCCTCAATCCCGGAGACTGCTTTAATATTGTCCCTGGTGCTAATATATTTCATGATTATTCTTAATTACCTCTATTTCCTTTTTTCTTCCTTTGTTGCAAAAAAGGGTACCTGATTGTTTTATGGTCAACTGATTTAAATTATGTCTTACATTATAATAAAAAGATACAGAGGGAACAAGGATAAAAGCAAAGTTTTTAAAAGGCTAATCTTGTTCTAGTCATACGAATGTTTTAATAGTTAAGAGTAAACCGAATCTATTTGCTACAAGTTTATAACTTTAGATGTCTGTTTTGCAATTTTTAAATAATCAACAAAAAATGTTAGTGGTAGAGCATCTCTTGCAAAATTGAATTTAATGGAATAATATTTAGTTGGATTATCATGAATTAATCACATTTCATTCTTTAAAAAAGAACAGGAGTAAAAAAATAGTGAAAGTTTTTCCTCCAGATGTTTTAATTGAAACCGATGCTATTGCTGTAAAGAATTAATGAGTAGATATCGCCAGGAGAAAACAAGATGAATGTTAGGGAATTATCAGAAAAATACCAGAAGGAAATTATTGCTTTAAGAAGAGAATTTCATCAAAATCCGGAACTCAGCTGGCAAGAGGTTAAAACTTCTAACAGAGTTAAAGAAGAATTAAAGAAAATAGGGATTGAAGGAAAAAGAGTTGCCGATACAGGAGTTGTAGGATTAATTAAAGGAAGAGAAGGTAAAAAGGTAGTTGCTCTAAGGGCAGATATGGATGCTTTGCCAGTTCAGGAAGTAAACAATGTGTCTTACCGCTCCCAAAAGGATGGTGTCATGCATGCTTGTGGACACGATGGTCATACTGCTATGCTTTTAGTTGCTGCCAAAATTTTATGGGAATTAAAAGACCAGTTTGAGGGAACAGTCAAATTAATATTCCAACCGGCAGAAGAGCTTATCCAGGGAGCTAAAAAGATGTTAGAGGAGGGGGTATTAGAAGGAGTCGACTCGATTTTAGCTATTCATATCTGGTCTGACCTTCCTTCCGGAAAGTTTTCTCTGGAAGCGGGTCCTCGCTTTGCGGCAGGAGATCGATTCAAAATTACGGTAACAGGAAAAGGAAGTCATGGTGCGATGCCCCATATGGGTATCGATGCCATTGTAGCGTCTTCAGCTATAATCATGAATTTACAAACTATTATTAGCCGGGAAGTCGATCCCCGGGAACCGGCAGTAATAAGTATAGGAAAAATTAAGGGAGGCGGTAACTTTAATGTTATTTCTGATCAGGTAGTAATTGAAGGAACTACCCGAAGCTTTAATTATCATCTCCAAAAAAAATTTCCCTTGCTCATGGAAAGAATTATAAAACATACTGCCTCTTCATTTAATGCCCAGGCTGAACTTGAATATATAGAAGGGGCGATGCCCTGCGTCAATGATCCTATGATTTCTAAAATTGCTCAGACGAGCTTAACTAAATTATATGGAGATAATATAATTATTCCCTATCATAAGACTACTGCCACAGAAGATTTCTCCTTTTTCCTTCATAGAGTACCTGGTGTCATTGCATTTCTGGGGACGGCTAATAAAGATAAAGATATTATCTTTCCTCATCACCATAAACAGTTTAATATTGATGAAGATGTTTTATCAGTTGGAACATCTTTATATGCCCAGTTTGCCATTGATTTCTTAAATAAATAAAAACATAATATAGAGGTGGTTAAATGTTGGACTATACAGACATTGTCCAGGCTTATGAAAAAATAACGAAATATAAAAATCCTACCTTCTTGCAATACTCAGGTACCTTGAGCAGTATGACCAATAGTCAGGTATTTTTCAAACCAGAAAACTTACAGCTTACCGGTTCCTTCAAGCTTGGTGGAGCGATGAATGTAATGATGAACTTAATTAAGAAAGAGAAGAATAGAGGTGTGGTAACCTGTTCAGCTGGTAATTGGGCCCAAGCAGTGGCTTATGCTGCTCGCTTATTTAATATAAGATCAGTTATTGTTATGGCAGAACAGGCCTCTCCCATTAAAATAGATGCCACTAAAGGATATGGAGCGGAAGTGGTAATCTTTGGAAAAAATTCTAATGATGTAGCCACTAAGGCAAGAGAAATTGCCCAGCAGGAAGGATTAACCTTTTTAAGTCCTTTTGAAGATGAAGATTTAATTGCCGGTCATGGAACGATTGGGCTGGAGATTTTAAAAGAGAAACCGGATGCTGAGACAATTTTTTGTCCGGTGGGAGGTGGAGCTTTTATTTCTGGTATTGCCCTGGCCATAAAAGAGAAAAATCCTAAGGTAAAGATTATCGGTGTGGAACCTTTAAATGCTAATGCTATGTGGCTTTCCCTGCAGGAAAATAGGATTGTGGAGAAAGAGCATGTTGATACCATTGCTGATGGATTGGCTTTAAAGAAACCTGGAGAAAAACCATTTCAAATAGTTCAAAAATATGTTGATGATATTGTGCTGGTTAATGAAGATGAAATTAAAAAAGCAGTGGTTTTTCTGTTAGAGAGAGCAAAGTTATTAGTGGAGCCATCAGGAGCAGTTTCTGTTGCAGCTATTATGGCTGACAAGTTTAGTATAAAAAACAAGAAAACCGTGGCTATCCTTAGTGGAGGAAACCTGGATCTGGATAAACTGGTAAGCTTAATTTCTAATGGCAAATAAGATATAATAAAATAGTAAATAGTAAAATCAAATCCTGATAACAAAATAAAAAAAGGAGGAGGTTTCAGATATGGCTAATAAGAAAACCCGTCTAGATTTCTTGGAGATGAAAAAGAAAGGAGAACAGGTAGCGTGGATTACCGCTTATGATTTCCCAATGGCCTCTTTTGCCGAACAGGCTGCTATGGATATGATCCTGGTAGGTGATTCGCTGGGTATGGTAGTCTTGGGCTATCAGGGTACTGTTCCGGTTACCATGGAGGACTGCATCTCTCATTGCCAGGCAGTCCGGCGTGGTGCACCCCATACCTTCTGTATCGGTGATATGCCCTTTCTTTCTTATCAGGTCTCCTGTGAAGAGGCGGTAAGGAATGCCGGCCGTTTCTTAAAAGAAGCGGATATGGATGCCGTAAAATTAGAAGGGGGACAAAGAGTCTGTAACCAGATTAAAGCTATTGCTGATGCTGGTATCTTAGTCATGGGACATATCGGCTTAACTCCACAAAGTTCAGGTCAGTTAGGTGGTTTTAAAGCACAAGGCCGGGATGCAGCGAGCGCCCGGGAGCTGATTAAAGATGCCCTTTCTATCCAGGAAGCAGGAGCCTATGCCCTGCTCTTAGAGGCTGTTCCACCAGAGCTAACCACCTTCCTAACCAAAAAGCTCGCTATTCCTGTTTATGGCATAGGTGCCGGAGGACCTTGTGATGGACAGCTATTAATCTGTGGAGATATGCTCGGTCTCTTCCAGGCCTTCACCCCTAAGTTTGTCAAAAAATATGCCAATGTAGCAGAAGTGGAAATAAATGCCTTTAAGGAATATGTGAAAGAAGTAAAAACCGGTGTCTTCCCCTCAGATGAACATTGCTACCATATTTTAAAGGGAAAAGAAGAAGAGTTTTATGAGATGTTAAAGGAGTTTGAATAATCCATATTTCTATATTAAATTAAGGTATTTAATAAAACAGCATTTATAGAAAATTAGAACAATAGAGACAAATAAGGAGTAAGAGAAGAAATGACATTAAAGGAACTGATTGAACAGGGTTTTTATCCTAAAAATGATCTTAATTGTGCTGAGACCATTCTTTACGGGGCGAATCAAGTTTATAATCTTGGTTTATCTAGGGATTGCTTGAGATTATCTGCTGCCTTTGGAGGAGGAATGGGTACTGAAAATGTGTGTGGTGTAGTAACTGCTTCTGTTATGGTGCTCGGCTACCTGTTTGTGAAAGATCATGCTCACCAAAACCCTGAAATTAAAGATATATGTAAAGAATTATTCGAACTTTATACTAAAAAATTAGGTGATTTTGATTGTAAACCATTAAAAGATAAGTATCGTACAGAAGAAAAGAAGTGCTTTGATGTGATTCTAAAAGGAGCTGAAATTTTAGATTATATTATTAGTAAGGAAAAGAGAAAAAGAGAAAGGCAATGAATCCTATCAGACCCTTGGTAATTATTGGAGCAGGTCCAGCTGGAATAATGGCAGCCATAACTGCGGCTAATAGGGGAATTAAAGTTTTACTATTGGAAAGGAAAAATCATATAGGAGGAAAGATTTCGGTCACAGGTGATGGTAAAGGTAATCTTACCAATATTAATCTTAATTTATCTCACTATCATAGCTGCTTCTCGGAATTTGTTCTGCCTGCCTTAACAGGGTTTGATTTTTCCAGGACCAGGGAGTTTTTTGAAAAACTTGGTCTAAAATTTTATATTGACCATGAAGGTAGGGCGTTTCCCTATTCCCGAGAAGCCTTTATTATTCAAAAATTGTTAGCAGCAGAGCTAAGGCGGTTAAAAGTAGAAATTATTACCGGTGTTGATATTCAGGAAATAAGAAAAATCGGTTCTACCTTTGAAATTATTTTGAAACACTCGCCTTCCTTTTATGCGCACACAATAGTACTTGCTACTGGTGGTTTCGCAGCACCTCAATTGTGCGCCACTGGAGACGGTTATCGTTGGGCGAAAAAATTAGGTCATCACCTGGAGCCACAATTTCCTTCTTTGGTACAATTAACTACCAATCTTGTCCATGGTAATTTCTTGAATAAATTGAAATTAGCTGAGGTAATGATTACTCTACTGGTGAATAATCAAGTAAGGGCAAGCGAAAGTGGAGGTTTACTTTTTATACCACATGGTATCTCGGGGACAGCCATATTCTCCCTTAGTCGTCTGGCTAGTGAAGCACTCGCTCAGGACAAAGAAGTCGCAATTAGGATTAATTTTATGCCCGATTTAACTGGTGAAGAATTGAAAAAATATTTCTCGGGAAAAACGAAAAGCGATTCACAAAAACCGGTAATCCTTTTATTGCAGGGTATTTTACCAGAAAAGCTGAGTCAATTTATACTTAGGGCATTAAATATGGAATTTGATTTAGCGGTAGGTAGTATCTCAGAAAACAAAATTCAAAGTATTATAGATAATATTATCAATTTCTATCTTCCTATAACTGGAACCCAATCCTGGAAATATGCTCAGGTCACCTGTGGTGGTATATCCGTTAAAGAAGTTAATTCCAAGACCATGGAATCGAAAATTGTGTCAAATCTATATTTTGCTGGAGAAATACTTGATGTTGATGGTGATTGCGGTGGTTATAATCTGCAGTGGGCTTGGAGTTCTGGTTATCTGGCTGGTAAATCAGCTGCCGATAAAGCTTAAATAAAAAAGAAAAAACATTTTTAAAATCCTCTCTTTCTTGATTGACAGGAAGAGGGGATTTGTTTTAATATA
>JAQUNC010000006.1 GCA_028717805.1 Atribacterota bacterium | reverse complement strand
TCAATGGAGGTGCTTTTAATTACGGTGCCCATGTAGCTGCTGCTATGCGTTTAAAGACATTGGCAATTACCAGGCTTGCACCAGAAGATGGTGGAGTAATTCAGGAGTTGCAAAAAATGGGAATAGATGTTTCGGTTGAATGGACCCCTCAATCTACCTGCCTTAAGCTAGTATATCCATCTAAAAATCCGGATGAAAGAGTAATTTATGTCAGTAGCTGGGCTGGAGCCTTTAGTGCAGAAGAAGTCAATCCTATAGAAGCAGAAGTAATTGTAGTTGGCGCATCCATGCGGGAAGAGGTTCCTTCAGAAATTATTAAATTATTAGCCAGAAAGGAATCAATTTTGGCGGCTGATATACAGAGCTTTATCCGCATTAATGATAATGGAAAACTCATAGCCAGATCATGGCCAGAACAAGAAGAAATACTATCAAATATTGATATTATAAAGACTGATGCAGTAGAAGCAGAATTGCTTACTGGAGAAAAAGTTATTAAAGAGGCAGCTCTATTGATACATACTATGGGTCCCCGAGAGGTTATTATTACCCATAAGGATGGTGTACTGGTGTGGGCTGAAGGAAAATTTTATGAAGCTTCATTTTATCCGAGGGAATTAAAGGGAAGAAGCGGAAGAGGTGATACCTGTCTTGCTTCCTATATGTGCAAAAGAATTCATTCTTCACCCGAAGAAGCAACGATTTGGGCAGCGGCATTCACTAGCCTCAAGATGGAAGCAGAAGGACCATTTCGAAGACCTATTACCGATGTGGAGATGCTAATTCAAGAAAAATATCAACAGTAAATTATAAAATAATTTTTACTCAGGAAAAACTTTTTGCCAGAGATGTTTTATTTTTATTAATGATTCACGGGAGTCCTGAGCAGGTGAGTATTCAAAACCGATAAATCCTTGATAATGTTTTTCTTTTAATAATTGAAGTATTGAACACCAGTTAATTTCACCTGTACCAGGTTCGTGACGTCCTGGAATATCGGCAATGTGAAAATAACCAATGCTGGGCAGGTATTTTTCAATCACTTCTTTCAAATCAAATCCCATGGTGCCAAGATGATAAAGATCAGCCAAAATTTTTAGGTGGGGATGATTGATTTCCTGAATAATCTTAAATGCTATATCGATATTGTTCAAGTAATATCCGGGATGATCTACTCTGGTATTGAGTATTTCTAATAACAGGGTGATAGAATCGGGGATTATGTTAATCGCTTTTTTTAAAGCGAAGATAATATTATGGTATTTTTCTTCCGGGGATAATTCGGGATAACTATTCTCTACCTTCCCTTTTTCTCCCAATTGATCAGTGAGTAACATTAAGTTGGGGCAATTCAATTGTTGGGCAACTATAATCGCCTCTTCTAAATCTGAAAAGACTTCATGGTGGGTAGTGCTGGCTATTAAGCTTCCTAGGCGTTGACCACTAAAATTTACTACCCTAGTATTATACTTTTGACCCAGAGAATTGATTAAAGGAATATCTTTATCTCTCCAGTCCCAGAATTCCAAAAAAGGGAATCCGATTTGAGAAATTTCCTTTATTTTTTCTGCCAGAAGTAATTCAGGATAGAGCATTTCAATACAGATTGCCGGTTTCATTAATCTTCCTCCCAGGGCAATAAGTGCAAACTTTTCTGAGGCAATTTTATACTTACCTCCTCACCTTTTTGAAATAATTCACATTCTTGAGGATTTGATACTTCCACAGTAACCAGCTGTCCGGCAATATCTACCAGATAAGTTACCTGATTACCAAGGTACACAATCTCGTGAATAGTACCAACAATAGTATCCGGCTTCTTTTTTTCCAGTCCGATTGATTCAGGTCGTAAGACAAGTAGAGTTCTGTCATCCTTGTTAAATGTTTTATTTACTTCAGGTATTACAATCTTTTGATCCAATAGATTAATTACTACCTCTTTGTCTGAGACTACCTTTTCTATAAAGGTATTTAGAAAATTAGCTTTGCCAATGAAATCTGCTACAAACCGATTATTGGGACGAGCATATATTTCCTGGGGAGTTCCTATTTGCTGGATTCTTCCATCTTTTAAAATAACTACCCGATCGGAAAGAGACATAGCTTCCAATTGGTCATGTGTTACATAAATAGAGGTAATGCCGACTCTCTGTTGTAATTTTCTGATTTCCAGGCGCATAGTAACTCTCAGTTTGGCATCAAGATTGGAGAGTGGTTCATCAAGTAATAATACCTTTGGTTCCATAATTAAGGAACGAGCTAAGCTAACTCGTTGCTGCTGTCCTCCGGATAATTGAG
This sequence comes from Atribacterota bacterium, assembly GCA_028717805.1. Taxonomy (NCBI): domain Bacteria; kingdom Pseudomonadati; phylum Atribacterota; species Atribacterota bacterium. The sequence continues at coordinate 67,099 of JAQUNC010000006.1, read as the reverse complement.
CAGGAGAGCGATTACCAAGTTTTTCTAAACCAACCAACTTCATTACCCTTTCTGCTTTTTCCATAGCTGCATGATGGGATTCACCATGAATTTTCAGTCCATAGACAATATTTTGAGCAACGGTCATATGAGGGAAAAGAGCGTAGTTTTGGAAAACCATAGCAGTAGGTCTCTTATTAGGAGGAGTTAAAGTTACCTCTTCCCGGTCAATATATATTTTACCGGAGGTTGGTAATTCAAAACCAGAAATCATTCTCAGTATAGTAGTCTTTCCGCAGCCGGAAGGACCTAAAAGAGTGACCAGTTCTCCTTCTTTAACTTTTAAATTTACCCTATCAACAGCAGTAACGGCATCTCTACTGCCGCCAAAGATTTTTACCAATTCTTTCAATTCTAAAAAATCATTTTTCATGTTCGATCCCTTCTGCTTATATACTTTTAATTTACTCAATAATAGTAGTCAATCTAACGCCTTTGCCAACTCTATTTACCAGAAATTGTATAACACCCAGGGCAATTAAGATGATGATAATAAGAATAATACTCATAGCAGCAGCACGAGCATATTGGGTATTATCTACGAAACCAAGTATAGCAATAGTAACGAGATTCCACCTTCCAGAGACAACAAAGATGATTGCACTTATGGCAGTCATGGCTTTTACAAAACCGAATGCCAATCCTGAGAAAAAAGCTGGAGCGATCATAGGCAGGGTGATTTTACGAAAAGTAGTATTACTGTCAGCACCTAAATCAGTAGAAGCCTCTTCAATAGCCGGATCAATTTGCTGTAAGGCTGCAATGCCAGAACGAATGCCAACTGGCATATCCCGGAAAATTAATAATATAATAATAATCCAGGCAGTGCCGGTTAAAATAACCGGCATTAAAGCTGATTTTTGATTAAAGGCGAGGATATAACCAATTCCAACAACTGTTCCTGGAACGGCAAAGGTTAGCATAGATATAAATTCCATTAGACTACGACCGATAAATTTTTTCCGAATAATTAGATAAGAGATAAACATTCCCACTATCCCGGTAATGGGTGTGGCTACAGATGATAAAAACACAGAATCATAGAGGTAATTTTTACCAACCTCAAACATTTCTATATAGTTCTTTAAGGTCAAAGTTGGATTTACACCCCATAAGGTTTGAAAGGACCCATATACAATAGTACCGTAAAATAACAAGACAATTCCTGCATAAAGGATACAGGCACCATAGACTAGTAATTTAATGAACCAATTTAAATTTTTTACTGTAGCACCGGTTGGTTTACCGGTAACTGTGACATAAGATTTTCGAGAAACCCAGTATCTTTGAAGAAAAAAGGCAGTAGCAGTTGGGAGAAGCAATAACATAGCTAATGTAGAGCCACGGGGAAGATCATACATTCCGGTAATTTGTAGATAGGCTTGAACCGAAAGAACCCTGAAATTACCGGATATAACCATAGGATTACCAAAATCAGCCATCGATTGAATGAAGACTAATAACCAGGCACTGGCAATACCAGGAGTTGCCAGTGGTAGAGTTATAGTTGAAAATACCTTTGACCAGGAAGCTCCTAAATCCATTGAGGCTTCCTCCAAAGAAGGATCAATAGCCTGCAATACCCCATATAATACCATAAAGGCAGTAGGACTATAAGCAATAGTCTCCACTAAAACAAGACCAGCTAATCCATAGATGGAATAATTACCAATTAAACTTTTTAACCAGGGAGTTAGGCTTCCTGCTCTCCCAAAAAGCAAAATAGCAGCAAGCGCCACTACAAAAGGGGGAGATATAATAGGAAAAGTTGCGGTAAGACGGAAAAAATTTTTAAAAGGGAGAGAAGTTCTGGTCAGAGCGTAGGCAAAAGTAAATCCAGCTATTGTTCCAATAGTGGCAGTATAAATACCCAGAACTATACTATTAATAAATGGTTGGATGAAATATCTCTTGGAAAAAATAGCAATATAGTTTGAGAAATCCCATTTTCCCCCAATATACATACTATTTTTAACAACCTGAAATATTGGAAATACTATGAAGGTAATCAAAAAATAAAAAATAATTACGATAAGGAAAAAAAGCATTGGTTCCTTCCAGATTATTTTTAGCTGAGCAATTATTTCCTTTATTTGTCTATTGTTAGTACTACTATCCATCTTATATTCTTTTCTTTCTTAATTATTAATTATAAGTATCCTTATTTTTCATTCAAAGAAAAACATCTTTTATTTTAGGAGTTTAATCCAAAAGAATCCCTGCTACCAATCCACCTGTTATGTAACATATTGGATTGGTAGCAGGGGGATGATTAATCAACTGAGTAATAACAAGCATTAGAAAGATTATTTACCAATTCTATCTCTCCAGGCGGCAACCCATTCATCCTTGCTTTCACCAGCCAGGATGTGGTCATAATCAATCAGAAAAACTTCATCCAGAGTAACGGATCCTTCGGCAACAGTCGCTTTGGGATTAACCGGAAGCCTACTGTATTTCTGGAATAGATCCTGAGCTTTGACTTGGAAACACCAGTCAATAAACTGTTTTCCTAATTCTGGTTCAGAGCCTCCTTTGATAAGGGATAGTCCGCCTACTTCATATCCAGTTCCATCTTCAGGAAAAGTCATAACTACAGGATAGCCTGTATTAATACCCTTGGCTAAAATATCATGGGAAAAGGCTATTCCTACTGCAATTTCACCTAATCCGACCATTCCTATGCAAGCTGTACCCGACTGAGTATATTGGAAAATACTATGTCGGTCAAATTCTTCCCACCAATCAAGAGCTTTTTCCATACCCCACATCTGAACCAGGGTAGCAAAGGTAGTATAAGCGGTGCCTGAAGTATAAGGATAAGCTAAGGCTACATTCTGCTGTAATTTAGGATGAAGTAGATCATCCCAGCTCTTTGGTGGCTCCATGTTGTTTTCTTCCAAGAAATTAGTATTAGTAACAAATCCAATTGCACCACTATAAAATCCGGTCCAAGCCCAATCATTAGCATGGAATAATCCAGGTAATTCAAAATCAGTATTGGGTTTGTAGGGCTCCAGTAGTCCTTTAGAAGCGGCATTAATATGCGAGGTGTTGGAGCCAGCATGCCAGACGCTGGCTTGTGGATTACTGGCTTCAGCTTCAATTCTGGCTAGGACCTCACCAGAAGACAATCTCACCCACTGGACATCTATGCCAGTTTCTTCTTCAAAGGCATCAATGTAGTATTTGGCTTCTTCTGTGTCAAAAGCGGTGTAAATATGCAGAACTTTTTTCTGAGCTAATACATTTCCATTAAGGCATATTAGAAGTACAAGTGAAATGATTAAGGTAGTAAATAGAAATTTTCTCATAAACATAAACCTCCCAAAAATTTATTTTTTTAACGGTTTAATGTGCATTTTTGTCAAAGGCATTTCTAATGGCTATCTTGCTTAAGTAGGAGTTATAATTAATATTGGAACAATCTTTATCTTCCCTGTCACACCACCTCTTTTTTACCTGTATTATTACTTTTTAATAAGAAATTAACCTACAAACTATTGTGACACAAAATGGAATATTTTTCAATTAAAGTGCAGTAGAAGTAATAAAAAAATAGGAAAAGAAATTAATCTTTGATAATATATATTATATCAAAAAAATTGTTATCTTATAATTAATGAGATGAAAGAATCCCGAATATTTATTCGGTACCAGAAAAAATATCAGATACCCACAAGTATTCTGTTCTAAAGTAAAGGACAATACAATATATACTCAGTTAGCTTTTAAAAGAATATCGGTACCATATAACCCAACTTGGGAGAAAGAGGACTTATTATAAAAGAATATTCCCTAAAATATTCAAGGTATTAATAAATACTAAGCTTAATATCAAATATAGGATATTCAAGGGGAATCCTTCCCCTTGAATATCCTGAGGAGAAAATATTGCTAAAAATTATCATTCCTCAGGATAAATAAAACATAAGGGACGGTGTTATTATGAAGTTTTTATCCCGGGAGTACCAGGAAATTAAGAGTTTTATTACGGAAAATTATCAAGTTATTATCATACTAGGAGTAGCAACTCTTTCCCTTACCCTACAGTGGTATAGACCTATCAGATCTTCGCTAGCCTTAAGCTATATTGTCTATTTTATAGTATTACCGGTTTTTGTTATTCGCCTTGTATTGAAAGAGAATCCCTTATATTACGGTTTTGGTTTAGGGAATTATCGTATCTGGTTAAATTATGTAGTTATTACTATAGTTATAAGCATACCTGTTTTGCTTATTGCCTCCCAATTTTCCCAGGTTTATCAATATTATGGAAAGGGATTCGACTACTATGAATTCTTCAGCTTGACAGTGCCAACTCTATTAGCCTGGGAGTATTTACTGAGGGGTTTTATATTATTTGGACTAAAAGAAAGATTTGGTAAGGCAAGTATTATCATTCAGATGGTGCCATTCGTATTACTTCATCTGGGTAAACCTGAGGTGGAAACGTTGTCCTGTATCATAACCGGTTTATGGTTTGGATGGATTGCCTATCGAGGAAAATCATTTTGGCCAGCCTTTCTTATTCATATTTTTATCAATTTTGCAGTTAAATATTTTGTAACTTTATAACATTATAGCAGTTCATCTGGTGTATAGAAGAGAGGACTTGAAGGTTTGAATAAGCCAAAATTACATTGTATAATATAAGTGGCAAGGAATGTGGTTTAAACAAAAAATTTTTCTTAACCTTTTGAGAAATATAATAAAATTAATTTAAAATAAGAAAAGAAATATAGAAAGAGAGGAGGTGAAGAAATGAGAAATAAGGGACTTATTATAACAGCTATAGTTAGTCTTCTAGTATTTTTTCTAATAAGTAGTATGAATGTATTTGCCAATGAAGTGTATATTAATGGTATTGATGCGGATTATCCTCCTTTTGCTTATGTAGATGAAAAGGGGAATCCAGCTGGTTTTGATGTAGAATGCCTAAATTGGATTGCCAAAGAGATGGGATTCGAAGTAAAGCATCAGCCAACTGCCTGGGATGGCATCGTTTCAAGTTTGCTAGCAAAAAAAATTGATATGATTTATTCTGGAATGTCCATCACGCCTGAGAGACTAGAGAAAGTTGATTTTACTATTCCATACTGGGAGATTGATCAGGCACTGTGTGTTAGAAAAGATTCAGACCTTAACATTATTGCTGCCTTATGCGGCGATTATGTTGTAGGTACACAGCGAGGATGCACGGCAGCAATGTGGATAGAGGATTATTTAGTAAATACAGGAATACTAGCAAAGGATAATTTAAAGTTATATGAAGGTTTTTCTTTGGCCGTGCAAGATTTAGTCAATGGCAGAATTGATTCGGCAATGATGGATGATGTGATGGTAGAAGACGCTATTAGAAAAGAACAGCCTGTAAAAATTGTTGGCATAATCAAAACCGGGGAAGCCTATGGTATTGCAGTACGAAAAGAAGATCAGGAATTGAAAGAGATACTGAATGAAGGGATAGAAAAATTGAAAAAATCAGATGTATGGGATGAATTGATAATTAAATATTTTTCTGAATAGTAAAGAAATAGGGATCAAGTTATTTCTGAATAATAATAACTTGATCCCTGAAATTATTTTTATATATGAGCAAATGTTGATAGTTTTCATATAATTTTGGAAGTTAATAAGGCAAAGTGAAATAATGATGAGAGAAAATATTATGCTAATTTATCAAACCTATCCCTACTTAATTAATGGTTCTTTAATTACCATTGGATTAGTTTGTGGTGCATTAGGTTTGGGTTTTGTGCTTGGTGTTCCCATGGCTGTAGGGCAGGTATATGGTAATAAATTCATATCTGGTGTAATTTCACTATATGTTTGGTTTTTTCGAGGATTGCCAGTTTTAGTTCTTCTTTTTCTTTTTTATTTTGGACTATTTACTCTTATACAACTTAATTTGTCTGCTTTTACTTCTGCTATTTTAGTTCTAGGTTTAAGAAGCGCTGCCTATCAGTCTCAAATTTTTAGGGGTAGCATTAAGTCAATAGGCGAAGGACAAATGTTAGCTGCTTTATCATTAGGTATGAAAAAGTATACCGCAATATTTAATATCATATTACCTCAAGCCTTACGAATTTCTATACCTGGTTGGTCTAATGAATATGCTATTTTATTAAAGGATTCCGCAATTACCTATGCTATTGGGGTAATGGAAATATTAACTAGAGCAAACTTTGTTGCTACTCGAACTTATCAGCCTATGCCAGTTTATTTTCTGGCTGGAATTATTTTTATTATTCTAACTTATGGCGGAGTAAAGCTACTTAATATATTAGAAAACAGAGTCAAAACTCCTGGTTATGGAGAGGAGAGATAGTATTTTGAGTGAGTTATCAAAAAATGCCAAAGTTGTTTTACGGGTAGAAAATATATGTAAATGTTATAATACCAATGAAATATTAAGGGGAATTTCTTTTGAAATCAAAAAAGGTGAAACCAAAGTTATCATTGGTCCTTCAGGTAGTGGGAAAAGTACCCTTCTGCGATGTATTAACCAGTTAACCATTCCGGATAAGGGGAGTATCTGGTTAGAAGATGAAGAAGTAACTCATCATATGAAAGATATTAATCGTTTTCGTCAGAAAATAGGCATGGTCTTTCAGGATTTTAATTTGTTTGACCATTTAAATTCCCTGAAAAATGTAGAAATAGCTTTAATTAAAGTGAAAAAGATGGATAAAAAAGAAGCCCAAGAAAAAGCAATAGAAGAATTAAGACGTGTCGGTTTAGAAAAACAGGCTCACTTATATCCAGCACAACTTTCAGGTGGACAAAAACAGAGAGTATCTATAGCGAGAGCCTTGGCTATGGATCCTATTGTTATGCTTTTTGATGAACCTACCTCCGCTCTTGATCCAGAACTTATTGGAGAAGTATTAGAAGTTATTAAGAATTTAGCTATGGGGGGAATGACTATGATAGTGGTTACCCATGAAATGGGATTTGCTCGTTCGGTAGCAAATGAAATTATATTTATTGAAGAGGGATTAATTATTGACCAGGGGACCCCTCACAAAATTTTTACCAATCCGGATCATGAACGTACTAGAAAGTTTATCTGTAAAATAGCTGAACTTTATGGAGAGACGGCCAATAATAAATGAATATTATGCATTTTATTTCTAAAATACTTTTACCTCCTTTGTTAGATGGAGCAGGAGTTACCCTAAGGCTAATTGTTTTTGCTATTCCCTTTGGTTATATATGTGGTGTATTTCTAGCTGTGGGTCGGGTATATGGGAATAGATTAGTTTCATTTTTTTGTACCTTATATACCTTATTTTTTAGAGGTACACCTTTGTTAGTGCAACTATTTATCCTCTATTATGGCTTGCCTTCTGTTAATATATTTTTATCCCCATTTGCTGCAGCAATTATTGGTTTTATTCTCTGCAGCGGTGCCTATCATTCAGAATATATTAGAGGATCTATTCAATCTATAAAAAGTGGGCAGATGATGGCAGCAGAAGCTTTAGGGATGACCAAATTTACTGCCATTTTATCTATTATTCTTCCCCAGGCTTTAAGAAGATCTATTCCTGGTTGTTCCAATGAAATAATTTACTTAGTAAAGTATTCTTCTTTGGCTTTTATGGTTACCTGTGTTGAATTAACTGGGGCAGGGAAAATAATTGCTTCACGTTATTTTGAATATACCTTAGTTTTTCTGGTGGTGGGCGCCTTATATTTGTTTATGGTCTCTGTGATTACTAAAATACTTCATAGTTTAGAGAAAAAACTAGAAATCCCGGGAATTGGATAGGCTATGTTTTCCAAAAAAGCACTCTATTGCTTCTTAGCCGTATTTTCATCTTCAATGGCTATTTTTTTTAAGAAGATTGCTCTATTAGGTAATATCGATCCTCTAAGATTATTATTACAATTTATGATCATAGCTGCAATTATGTTAACTATAAATCTTCTCCTATTCCAGAAGAAATATATTACCCAAATCAAGAAAATTAAAATTTCTGAATGGAAAATGATTTTCTTAGCAGGATTCTTCTTGTTTGCTGCTTATCTATCTAGTACTTATGGGCTCCGTTTTACTACATCTATAAATTATAGTTTTATTATCAGGAGTACCCTTATCTTTTCTACAATTTTATCTTTCTTTTTTATGGGTGAAAGCATGTACTGGCAAATGTTATTATTGATTGTTAGTTCTTTTCTAGGAGTTTATCTGGTAAGTACAGAAGGTCAAATTATCATTCCAAGGGCTGGTGATTTATTTATTCTCATGGGTGCATTATTTTTTGCCTCATTTGCCATGGTCCAAAAGATAGTCAATCAATACATTCCTCCCGAACTCATTAGTTGGGGTGTAATTTCAAGTAGTGCGTTTTATTCTATTTTATTAAGCATAATATTTAAAGTAAATATATTTTCTATAAATAGTTTATTTATTATATGTATTATAGGTATTTTTGAGGGGCTAGTGATTCTTTTTATGAATCAAGCTCTTAAAATTACCAGCGTGACCTATTATTACCTGATGACCATGCTTATGCCAGTCATAAATGGATTTCTGGGAATTGTTTTTTTAAACGAGTCGTTTAAGTTAATACAAATTTTAGGTGGCATCATACTGATAATTAGCGTTATTCTTGCTCAAAGATTAAAATTCTGAGCATGAAATACACTCGATTATTTAATTTACTTTTTAAGCAGTTTAAACTACAATAAAATTGTCAGTCAAATCATCTCGAAATAATTAGGAGGATATCCAGCTTGGCTAAAATCGGGAAATTAACCATCCTACTTTTAGTATCATCTGAAGAAGAAGAAAAAGAACTTCTCAAAAAGATTACCCAAGTAGGCTATAACTATTGTCTAGGTAAAGCCGGTACTATGGATAGCAATGCAGTAATTGGTGCTATAGAAACAGCAGCCAAAAGAGCAAAAATCATTCTAAAAAATAGCTATAGAGAAGAACATGCTCTTTACCATACCGCTTTAAATGCCTTAAGAGGTTTCTGTAGAGGAGAGATTGGCATTGGCAATCTACTGAGAACCGTAGGTGTAAAATTTGTGGTGCTAAGAGGCCCTATGGATACCACTAAAAAAGATTTAGGAGAATGGATAGCAGTAGGCATCTATGGCACGATAGGAGCACCAATCAGAGGATTTGAACATGAAGCCATAGGTCTGGAGATCAATCCTATTTAGTGATTTATTTTTAATATTATATTTTAAATAATACCTAACTTATTTGCATTAAATTTGTTCTTTGACAATAGCATTCTGTTGATTCATTAACCTCCTTAATAGGATTACAAGGTTCTCATTCCAGTGGTTGAACCCCACCCCACTCCTTTTAAGTAGTAAGGAAAATGCATATTTATGGTAATGGTATAGCCAATGTTTAGCAACTGACCAAAATCCTTTCATTCCTTCGATATAGTTTCCACCTTTTGGGACACCTTTGTCTTTTAATACTACCACTTGATTACCTCTTATAGGTAAAAAGGCATAGGCAAACCAGCAATCAGTATATATCTGCTTTAGTATACTTGCTAATGTAAGGCTACATCGTCTCCTTAGAACGAGAAGATATGGAACAAGTAAGGACTTTATCGTATCATGATAAATAATAAAGACTATGCTTTACTGGTTGTACCCCAGCTATATTTACCTGGTCTTCTACTACCAAACATGGTTTCATACATTTCAATCTTACCAGAAATCTGAAATATTAGACGATAAGGAGGCACACCAAACAAAAAATAATTGACTAATCTGCCTTTCCAATAAGGCGAAATCCGGGTCTTGCTCCAGATGTTTTTAGATGTTTTTATAGTTAGTCCACACTTGCTACAATGGATCTGACCACTGGAAAGAGACCAGAATTTTTTACTGTCGCATCGAGGACATGTTTTCATACTCTCTTTATACTGATTTATCAACAGTTTTTCAAGGTTCTAAGTGCAAGTTTCTTTTACCATTACCTATTTTTATATTTAAATTTTATTAAAAAAACTTTACATAGGGGGAAATAGTGGTATAATTAATAAAATAGAAAGCTCAAAGTTATTAGTTAATAGGGAGCAGTGATAAATTATTATATTACTGCCCCTTTTTTTATTTATAAAAGAAAAAATTAATTTAGCTCAGAAAACTAACAAATAATTAAAAGATTTAGGCTTGAATATTATACAAACAAACCAGCAATTATTCTTCTATGTGGGATTTAGATGAGAGAAAAAATTGTGAGGACTCGGGGTACAAAGCACTCATGAATTTTGCTATACAAGCCAACAGCAGGGATGAATATACAGGAAAGTAGAGATATGATGGAATAATTAAAAAGTCTTACCAATACGTGTATTACTATATTTTTAATTGAATATAACATGTAGGTTGTTAGGAACTTTTCTTCAGAATTATATGTAATAAAAAAATGAATAGAGGAACAACTATTTCATTAGATAGATCCGTAATAATTAAAAAATCCAGTTTGACTGATGTGATATAGTAACTTTAATTGGAAGTAACAGATTGGTTAAAAATAGTATAGAAGGCTATTTGCAGAATAATTTCAATAATGGCAATAGAAACAATATTTTGGGGATGCAGAATTGATAAAATATTTTCAGATAAAATTATTAGCTTAGGGATTTATCAAGTTCCATAAGGGAATAGAACATTCCTTCAACTAACAATTGAATAAAATATTTTAAAGAAAGCTTATATAAGGAAATTTAATAAAGAGGTAGAAAAAGATTTAGGTTGGATGTTCTATAAATTTGACAAGTTCGTATACCTTGAAATAAGGAATCTTTTATAATTAGGAGTATTTTTATGAAAACAATTGGATTAATTGGTGGAATGAGTTGGCAATCTTCAGCTGAATACTATAGGATTATCAATGAGTTAGTTGCTAAAAAGAAAGGTGGACAGCATTCATGCCAATGTATTATGTATTCTGTTGATCTTGATCCCATTTTAATCCTTCGTGATTTAGGAGAATGGGGGAAACTTACAGATTTGATGACAGATGCTGCTAAAAGATTAGAAAAGAGTGGAGCGGACTTTCTTGTAATATGCTCAAACACAATGCATAAAACTGTCAAAGAAATTCAAGACTGCATTAATATTCCAATATTGGATATTGTTGATGCATTAGTTTCAAGTATTAAAGAAAAAGGATTGAAAAGAGTTGGACTTTTAGGCACAAAGTTTACTATGGAAGAAGATTTTTACATTGACCGTTTGAAAAACCAAGGATTAGAAGTGAAAATACCTGAGATATATGACAGAACCTTTATTCACAATGTCATTTATAATGAACTGGATTTCCATATTCTAAAACAATCTTCTAAAAATAGGTTTATACAGATAATAGAAAAATTGGGTAGCAATGGAGTTGAGGGAATTATTTTAGGTTGTACCGAGATACCGCTATTAATAAAACAAGAAGATACTTCACTACTTTTGTTTGATACTACTATGATCCATGCAACAAGTGCAGTTGATTTAGCTCTTAAAGAGTCATAGTTATTTTATAGTCGCAATATCATATTATTGAAAATAAAAATGACTTCCGCGATACTTATAAAAGAAAATAGTAATTTTTAATTAGTTTTAAGTGTATTAATTTCATTATATGTATGATTACACATTGCTGTTTTTTCCCTATAGCAATAAGATAATATTTATCCGGGTTCCAATAAAGTTAATTTACACTTACCATCTAAGAATTTCTGATAGGTAACCTTCCCTTTAACGGTAACCCTGATTCGTTCTTTTAAAATTGTAATAATAGATAAACTTATCCAGATCATCTTAACACTCATAATAGATAGTACTGGTTAAGTTGAATAGTTTACAGGTATTGATGATATCTTTTTTTATATCCATGTTGCAATACATTATATTGTAACTGAAAAATACGTTCATCTTTGGCCATATGTGCTGTTTTCCTTCCTATTAAGAATTAATTTTAACAGCTTTATTCAATAGGGAAGAAAATGTGCAGAATAGTACTAATAATAATATGTGGTAAAAATATTAGAAAGGAGGTAAAAACATTAAAAATTATTACAATTTATAAGTAAAATAATATAATGTTTTGTAAAAAGGATAAGCTCTAAATCAATTTTGTTTGTTAAATACCCTTAATAATTAAAGAATTATAGATCTTTTGAGGAGAAAAAAATGATAAAAAAATATACATTTAGTATCTTATTGTTAATTATTTCAATAATCCTAATAATTTTACCATTCGAAAGCGTATATGCAGAAAAAATAACAATACAATATGCACATAATGATCCTGTAAGTAACATAGACTTTGAATATACAGATGGAAATTATGGTAGTGCACATATACAAGCTATCGTTTTCAAAAGGATAGTAGAAAACCAAACCAATGGTGATATAATGGTAGATATTTTCCCCGATAAACAATTAGGCACAGATGCAGAATTACTTCAAAGTGCAGAAAGAGGATTAATTCAAATGGTTCAAGTGCCGTCTCCAAATTTACCATCCTTGGTACCTGAGTATATGGCGTTTACTATACCATACTTGTTCACATCCCCAAAGGTTGCATATAAAGTTATAGAGGGGCCAATCGGGGAAAAATTTGAAAAATTGTGGTTAGAAAGAACTGGTTTGCGAATTTTATCTTGGTCTCATGCTGGATTTGTACATTGGACAAATAATACTAAGCCAATTCATGTTCCAGCTGATTTTAAAGGCATGAAGATGAGGATTATGGCAAGCTCAGATAAAGTAAAACTTGTTGAATCTTTAGGAGGGCATGTTGTTGTAATAAGTTGGGGTGAACTTTATATGGCGCTTCAGCAAGGAGTAGCAGATGGACAAGAGAATCCATTTAACTTTATAGATGTAGCAAAATTATACGAAGTACAAAAATATCTTACTGTAGACGCTCACGAATTCCGTTGGTACCCCCTTCAGATTAATGAGAATTTTTATCAGTCTCTTACACCTGAATACCAAAAAATTATTCAAGATGCTGCAATGGCATCTGCTATGGCTTACAGAGGTTTTTTAGAACTTGGTAATACTTTATGGGCAAAATCTTTTACAGAAAAAGGTATGGAAATCTACTACCCAACACAAGAAGAGTTAGAGGAATTTATCGAAGTAACTAGAACTCCCATGGTTGATTTTATAAAATCTCAAATTGGAGAAGAATGGGTTAATGAAGTTCTAAATGCGGTGAAGGAAGTAGAAAAATCTTTAGTTGAAGAATAATAATATGTTTTAAAGGGATAGAAATTAATAGAAACTAAAAGAGTAAATTGTTTCTATCCCTGCATTTCATTTAGATCCCTGATTGGGTAATTAAAAGCTCAGATTAGTAAGCTAACAATGGAAAAATATATTTTAAAGAAAAGAATACTCCATATTGATAAAAAAAGAATATTTATTGCTCAATATTAGAAATAATCTTACTAATATCTCTAGTTTAGTGTTTTGCTATCTCATAAAAGATAATAAAACAAAGTTAAAATACAAAATCAACCTCTTCTTACGAATTTTACTAAGCTAACTGTTGTTAAAGAGGGCTATATCCATTAGGGTAAGTGGGATTCCTTCTAATAATGTTGATGAATTATGATGAAGACATTAATTTATTACAGTAAAAACTAATAATGATAGTGCTAGTGCTATTGAAGAAATTTATATTTAACAAATTATAATAGGTGTTTACAATGGTTTACTGGGTAAGTAATTGCAATGAAGGAGGGTATTTCAATGATTATGAAATATGAAGTTTGGATTGAAAGAATTAGTTACTATTTAGATAAGATTTCCAGAATTTTTGTGGTAATCTTAATGATAATAATGTTTGTACTGGTATTGATAACCATAGCTAATCGTTTCATTTTCCATTTTTCTTTCTCTTGGAGTGAAGAAATAGCTAGATATTTATTCATATGGATCATTATGATTGGGATTGGTATTGCCGAGATTGAAGGATCTCATGTTGCACTAGAACTACCGTTCATCAAAAAAAGAACAAATAGTTGGATTAAGTTAACAACTCGAATGATGATGCTAATTTTTTTTATTATCGTAATATGGAATGGGATTAGTTCAAGTTTATTTTTATTTCAAAAATATCAAACTAGTGCTGTTAGTGGAATACCAATGTACCTTATATTTGTTTCTATTCCGATTGGATTCGGTATATTAGCTATACACACTCTGGTAGAAATAGAATCAATATTTAAGACTTCTATGAATGAAAGACTTATGAAGGAGCGCAAATATAAATGATATTTATTTTAATAATGTTTTTAGTATTTATAATTATTCTATTATTGAATGTACCAATCGCATTTACTTTAGGTATAGCTGGTTCAATTCCTATATTAATGATGGGGACCTCTATGGAAGTTCTATCAATGAAAATATTTTATGGTTTAGATGCCTATACTTTGCTTTGTATTCCATTTTTTATACTTTCAGGTGAGTTTATGACCAACGGAAAAATAACCGATGCTCTTCTTGAATTTGCAGTTGCTTTAATTGGTTTTGTCAGAGGAGGTTTAGCATTAGCCAATGTCATAGCAAGTATGATATTTGGAGGAATGACTGGAACAGCTATAGGAGATGTCACTGCTCTCGGTTCTGTGGAGATATCCATGATGGTAAAAAATGGTTATGATAAAGAGTTCTCTGCCGCTATTACTAGTGCGTCAGCTCTTATTGGTCCAATAATACCACCAAGTAATCCAGCAGTTTTATACTGTATTGCAACTGGAACATCTATAGGTGGTCTATTTTTGGCAGGAGTTGTTCCCGGACTATTACTTGGATTTGGTTTGATGGCTACAGTTTACTATATTTCCTTAAAAAGGAAATATCCAAAAAGTGAAAAAATGAGTATCAAAAAGATACTCATTAGTTTTAAGAATACAATACCAGCATTATTTATGCCTATTATAATTTTAGGTGGTATTTTAGGTGGTATTTTTACTCCAACTGAGGCTTCCGCTGTAGCTGCTGCCTACGCATTTGTACTGAGTGTGTTTTTTCTTCGAACAATTAAAATATCTGATGTTCCTAAAATGCTACTAAAGTCAGCTATAACAACTTCTGTTGTAATGATAATAGTTGCTACATCTAATCTATTTTCTTGGGTATTAGCAATAAATAAGGTAGGAGTAATATTTGGAAGATTATTTAGTTTTTGTACACCTCTCACTTTTATAATTTTAGTAAATATACTTATTTTAATATTGGGTACTTTTATTGATACCCCACCTCTCATATTAATATTTGCCCCTATATTAGCACCCTTATCAGTTAGATTTGGATTGCATCCAATACATTTCGGAGTGATATTTATTCTTGGTGCTACTCTGGGCCTACTTACGCCACCAGTGGGACAAGTTTTGTTTATAGCAAGTTCCATTGCTAAAGTACAGATAGTAAGCCTGAGCAAAGAAATATTACTTTTTTTATTGATAGAGATTGGCATTCTTTTCTTGATATCTTTTACTCCTTTTTTAACACTATGGCTTCCTAACTTATTTGGCTTTTTATAAAATTTCACGCAAAGACTGATTATTTATAGTAAAAGAATGTTAGGAAAAATTTATTTTTAAATTAGTCTGTAGCTTTAAAAAAGCTTTAAAAATATTTGGAATTGATACTTGATATTAAAATAAATCTGATGGATATAAAAAATTTTAAGTAATAAAAGATTAATGAATTAAATAAGCTCATTAAATTTTTTATTTGCAACTATGTGTTTATCATTTCTATTAAAAATAAATATGATTATAATATTAAAATTTGGAGGATAAAATGAGCATCAGTTTGCCTGAAAATGACAAGGAAATTATGAAAGGAGTCATCGATCTTCATGTACATGCTGCTCCTGATATATTCAAAAGACCTTTTAATGAAATTGAATTGGCTAGACAAGCTCAAGATATTGGATATAAAGCGCTATTGTTTAAATCTCATGGTGTAATTAATTCAGATAGGATGTTATATGTAAGAGAAACTGCTCCTGAACTTGAAGTATTTGGTGGGATTGTGTTGAATTACTCAGTTGGTGGAATTAATCCAGAAGCAGTAGAGGTTGCATTGTCGTGGAATGCGAAAGAGGTATGGATGCCAAGTATTCATTCAAAAAATCATATTGATTTTTTTGGCATAGATGGCTATCCAGATTTAGAACTAATTAAAAATATACATAGATCGGGAAAGAGGGTAGAGGGGATTAATATTTTAGACTCAAATAAAAAATTAATTCCTGAAATTCTCGATATTTTAGATCTTATTGCAAAGGAAAATGTTATTTTAGGGACGTGTCATCTTTCTTTGGAAGAGACTTATGTTTTGGTAAAAACTGCAAAAGAAAGAGGTGTAGAGAAAATACTAATAACTCACCCTGAACTAGATATCTTAAGTATTACAATTGAAGATCAAAAAAGACTATCAGATATGGGAGCAATTATAGAACACTGTTTTATTCCCATTGTTCCTTTACAACGTAATCCAAAATTTAACCATGAGTTTATGGCAGAAGCAATTAAAAAAATAGGAGCTGAACACTGTGTTATGTCAACAGATTTGGGACAATTTGCCAATCCTCATCCTATTGAAGGAATGCGTTTATTCATAAATATAATGATGCATTATGGTATAAGTAAAAAGGAAATAGAAATAATGACTAAAATTAATCCCGCTAGACTTCTAGAGTTATCTTAATATTTGCTTATTTTCAAAAGTGTTAACAGTGTTAATAATTAACAAATAGCCTGGTCAAACATGGTTTTCCTCATAGAATAAATTTAATAAATAAAAAATATTAGGAAAGAATAAAAACAAAATACTACCTTATTTTTTTGATTTTAAATATTAAGATCTTTACCAATTTTTATTATACTTGTATCCATGGCTAATATAAATAAAAAAAAGCATAAAAAAGAGGAGAAAGAAATGTTAGAAGCAAAGCATCTTACTAGAAAAGGTATCCTGGACTTAAAACCTTATATTCCAGGCAAACCTATTGAAGAGGTACAAAGAGAATTAGGGTTGAAAGAAGTAGTGAAGCTGGCTTCCAATGAAACATCCCTAGGACCATCACCTTTAGCGGTAGAGGCAATCGAAAGAGAAATTAAAAATATTAATTTTTATCCTGAAGGTACCAGCAGAGTATTAAGAGAGAAATTAGCAAAGAAATTGAATATCAGTGAAGATTTTATTATTGTTGGTAATGGAGCGGATAATATTATTGACCTTACTGGCATGGCTTTTATTAACCAGGGTGATGAAGTAATAACAAGTGAAACCACTTTCCCAGCCTATGAAACTATTACCAAAATAATGGGTGGAGAGTTCGTTACAGTTGGATTAAAAGATTTCTGTTTTGACTTAGAGGGAATAACTGAAAGAATTACTGGGAAAACTAAAATGATTTATCTTTGTAATCCCAATAACCCAACCGGCACAATTGTAAAGACCAATTCAGTGGAAAAGATGATAAGACAGATTCCTGAAGATGTCATTGTGATTTTTGATGAAGCTTATTATGACTATGTAGAAGATAAAGACTATCCTGATAGTCTTTCTTATGTTTTAGATGGGAAGAACGTAATCATCCTGCGTACCTTCTCCAAAATAGCAGGAATAGCTGGAGTTAGAATAGGTTATGGCATTGCCAAGCCCGAATTAATTGGCTACCTAAGAAGGGTAGTTAATCCTTTTACTACTAATCGGCTGGCTCAAGTTGCTGCTCTGGCCTCCTTAGATGATGAGATCCATTATCAGCAGGTTTTAAAAGTAAACAAGGAAGGTAAGCAATATCTCTACCAAGAGTTAGATAAACTCAATTTATTCTACCTTCCCACCGAAACAAATTTCATCTTCATTGATTTGAAAGAAGATAGTCAATTATTTTTTGAAAAGTGTTTAAGAAAAGGAGTTATCATTAGACCTGGAAAAATATATGGGACTCCTACTTTTATTCGGGTGACTATTGGCACTCATTTTGAAAATGAAAAATTTATTCAGGTTTTAACTGAAATAATAAGATAGAGTAGAAGAGTAGAAAGGAGAAATAGGTTTGAAAAAATTACTTACTGGTAATGAAGCCATTGCTGAGGGAGCAATTGCAGCAGGGGTGGAAGTGGTTGCTGGCTACCCCGGTACCCCTTCAACAGAAGTCATTTTAAACCTAATGGCGAAAAGAAAAGAATTAGATTTCCATATTGAGTGGAGTGTAAATGAAAAAGTAGCTTTTGAAATAGCCGCGGGTGCTGCCTGGGCAGGAAAGAGAGCTTTGGTTACTATGAAAATGTCTGGATTGAATGTAGCCTCAGATTCTATAGCCAATGTTGCTTATAGTGGTTGTAACAGTGGATTAGTCATTTTTGTGGCTGATGATCCGGGAGTACATGCCGGAATGGCAGAGCAGGATTCCAGATATTATGCTAAATCAATGATCGTACCTATGCTTGATGTTGCTTCTCAGCAGGAATGCTTGGATTATGTTAAAGCAGCTTTTGACGTTTCTGAAAAAATACAGGGACCTGTTCTACTAAGATCAACCACAGATATTTCTCATACTGCCTCTGATATAGTAATAGGTAAAAAAGTAGAGCTGGAAAAAAGAGAAGCTCATTTTGAACATGATATAACCAAATATACAAAAGCAGGCGCAGCTCTATGTATGGCACAACATCGGGATGCACTTGATAGGTTAGCTGAATCCCTCAAAATTGGTGATTCTTATATTACTGAATCGGGAATTAAGGTAAATGAAACCCACTTTGGTAATACTAAATATGGAGTGATTTATAGTGGAGCGGTGGAGGGAACTCTGCGTGAGGTATTAAGGAGATTTCAAATAGAAATATCCTGGCTAAAGATTGGACTAGTGCACCCCCTACCTGAGGATAGAATTAAGGAATTTTTAAAAACTGTTGACCGGTTATTAGTTTTGGAAGAATTAGAGCCACTCATAGAAACAGAAGTAATAAGATTAGCTTTCCAAATAGGTAAAAAAGTAGAAATTATGGGTAAACTTGATAAGACCTTATCATTGATAGGAGACTATTCCTTTACCGATATCAAGAAAGGTCTGGAATCACTTTACCAGAAAAAGTTTGCCATAGAAAATAATCAGGAAATAATTGAGGATACCAAAAAATTACAGGTTAAGCGCCCCATCTCTTTTTGTACCGGCTGCCCCCATCGAGGGACTTATTATGCCCTCAATAAAGCTATTAAAAATTTAAGGTATAAAAAAGATGAAATCATTATTACGGGAGATATTGGCTGTACTATCTTAGGAATGAATAAACCCTTTGAAAGCTGCTGGACTGAAGTGGCTATGGGTGCCAGTATCGGTATGGCACAAGGGTTTAAGTGGGCTGGTATAAAAAAACCTGTTATTGCTACGATAGGTGATTCTACCTTTTTTCATGCTGGTATCCCTCCCTTGATTAATGCAGTGTATCAAAAGGTTCCTTTAGCTGTAATCATCTTGGATAATGGATGGACTGCCATGACCGGTTTTGAAGAAAATCCTGGAACTGTTTATTTGAATGAGACTGATACCAAAAGAGTGGATATTGTGAATGTCTGCCAGGGTTGTGGAGTAGAAAAAATTAATATTATCGATCCTTATAATCCTGAGGAATCTATAAAAGTTATTGAAGAAGCAATAGAATATCCTGGTGTTTCAGTGGTAATCTCTCGTCGGGAATGTGCCCTGCAGGCAAATAGAAGAAGAGTGAAACTTAATAAGTTCAAGGTTGATATAAGTGAATGTACTGGTTGCCGAATTTGTTTAAATCAATTAGCTTGTCCAGCAATGATCTTTCATCCCAAAACTAAAAATAGCAAAGCTTTTATGGAGATTACTGCTGATTGCTTTGGTTGTGGATTATGTCAGTATACCTGTCCAACAGGGGCAATAGAGGTGATGGAAGATGTTGAATAATTTATATTTAGTTGGTGTCGGAGGTCAGGGAGTAATCAGATTAGGGCAAATCATTGCAGCATATGCTATGGAAGAAGGACAAAAAGTGAAGTTTTTTAAACAAGTTGGCATGGCTCAAAGAGGTGGAGCAGTTCATTGTGAAGTTAGAATAGGTGATGCATTTAGTTCAAGAATACCTCCCTATTCTGCAGATGTTGTTGCTGCTCTGGAAATGTCCGAGGCCTTAAAGGCTGCAGAATTTATTAAACCAGGGGGTACAGTCATTTTAAATAAGAGCAAGGTCTATCCCATAGATATTATGATAAATCCGGAAACATATCCTTCCTGGCAAGAGATTGAAGAGGTTTTCAAAAAGTTGAAAGCTATATTAATCAATATAGATGCTGCCCATATTGCATTACAGATTGGACTTCCTATTGCAGAAAATATCGTTATGTTGGGGGCTGTTTCTTTTGTTTCTTCTTTTAAAAAAGAGCTAATGATTGAAGTTTTAAAAAAGAATATTCCTCATGAGATAAAAAAGAATACAGATGCTTTTCTGGAAGGATATAGAATGGCAGAAGGATCATTAATATGAAAAATATCTTTTATCCCTCTTCTGTAGCAGTATTTGCTTCTATGAAAGAGGGTAAAACAGGCTATGAAATAGTAAAAAATATGGTTGAAGGAGGATTTGAGGGAGCAATTTACCCGATAAGTCCAGGTAGTACCGGAGAAATTTTCCAAGTAAAAATATATTCTGATTATCGGGATTTAGAGATTGATTTAGCAATAATAGCCATACCTGGTCAATATATTCCTCCTCTACTGGAAGATTTAGGCAAAAAAGGTACTAAAAGGATCGTTGTTATATCTGCAGGATTTTCTGAAGTAGGTAACATAGCAGAAGAGAAAAAGATAAAAAGGATTGCTGAAAAATATAAGATGAGAATTATTGGTCCTAACTGTGCAGGAATAATGAATACGGAAAATAATTTTTTTGCCAGTATTGAAGTACGTGCTTTACCAGGTCACACTGCCTTCATAACTCAAAGCGGTGCCTTAGGTGGGGCTGTTTTAATGATGGCTGAAGAGTTAAATTTTGGTTTTTCTAAATTTGTCAGTTTTGGAAATAGGTGTGATGTAGACGAGATAGATTTAATTGCCTACTTTAAAAACGATCCTCAGACCAAAGTTATTGCTCTATATATGGAAGGATTAATTAAGGGCAGAGAATTTTTATACCAGGTTGGTAAAACTGTTTCTACAAAACCGATAGTTGCCATTAAAGCTGGAAGAAGTAAGGCTGGCATGCGAGCCACCTCTTCTCATACCGGCTCCTTAGCTGGGGAAGACCAAATTTATGAAACCGCCTTTCACCAGGCTGGCATTTTACGAGTAGAAGGTGTCGAGGAAATGTTTGATCTGTGCCGAGCATTAAATTACTATACGAAAATCGAAGGCAATAGAATTGGAATTATTACTAATTCCGGAGGTCCGGCAGTATTAGCAGTTGATAAACTGGAAGAATTAGGTTTAATTGTTACTGAGCCATCAGCAGTTTTGAGAAACAACCTGAAAAAGATTCTTCCTCCCCATGTCTCCTTAGGTAATCCCTTTGATCTGCTTGCCTATGGTGAAGCTGATAATTTTTGCCAAGTAAGTAAAAAAATTGCCCCAGAATATGATGCCATTATTGCTATATTTGTGCCTACCTCTTTCATGGATTCTACTGTTATTGCCACTGCATTGGGAAAAATAAAAGAAGAAATTAAAATTCCTATTTTTGCTAATTTTATGGCTGGGAGATTAGTTAAAGAAGCGATTGCAATATTAGAACATTATGGTATTCCTAATTATAATACTGGAGAAAGATGTGCTAAAGTAATTCAAAAAATCTACCAATATACAATGAAGTTGAAAAAATTGGATAATGAGAATAAAATTAATTAGCTGAACTTAAATGTTGATAATAAATTAAAGGAGCAATAATGCACAGACTTATTGAAAAAGCTAAAGGCGAGCACAGGCCTCTGCTGGAAACAGAAGCAAAAGAACTATTAGAGGAATACGGTATCACTGTACCTGCCTTTAGATTAATAAAAAGTGAACAGGATATTAAAGAAATAAATGAATTCCTTGGCTATCCGGTAGTTATGAAGATTGTCTCTCCCGATATCATTCATAAGTCCGAGGCAGGAGGGGTGAAAATTGGCATACCGGATGAAGAACATGCCCGTAAAGCTTATCAGGATATTCTATCTAAGGTAAAAGAATATAATAATAAGGCACAGATAAATGGAATAATCACCTACCAGATGTGTCCGGCATCCACAGAGGTAATTATTGGAATGATGCAAGATCCCCATTTTGGCCCTGTTATTATGTTCGGACTTGGTGGCATCTTTGTAGAGGTATTAAAGGATATCTCCTTTCGTATCCTTCCCATTAAAGAGAGGGATGCCGAGGAGATGATCTCTGAGATCAAGGGATATTCTATCTTAAAAGGAGTAAGAGGAGAACCTCCCAAAGATCTTAGCGCAATCAAAGAGGTTTTAATTAGGTTATCTACTTTAGTAATGGAAAATCCTGAAATTCAGGAAATTGATTTAAATCCTATCTTGGTTTATGAAAAAGGTGTACAGGTAGTTGATGCTCGAATAATTTTATAGAAAGGAAGGTGTTTTTATTGTTAGATGAGATCGAACATAAATTTGATATATTAGGCAAGGATTATGATATCAAGAATATCGGCAAGGTAACCGGAGAAGAAAAATATTCCTGTGATATTAATATCCCCGGTCAGCTCTATGCGGTAGTGCTGCGTAGTCCCTATGCCCATGCTGAGATTAAAGAGGTAGATTATTCAGAAGCAGAGCAAATGGGCGCCATCTGTATCGGACCGCAGGATGTACCTGAGGTCCTCTACAATGAGCGGATTGTCAGTATCCCTGCTAAGACCTATCGTGATAGAACCGTTCTACCCAAAGACAAGGTACGTCATGTCGGTGAGGCGATAGCTGCCTGTGCTGCCGAGACAGAAGAGAAGGCCTTTGCCGCCCTAAAGAAGATCAAGGTAGTCTGGGGTGAAAAGTGGGAGCCCCTGGTCACCCTAGATGATGCCATGGCACCTGCTGCCCCTGCTATCTACGAGCAGGTCTACTTGGGTGATGACAAGGTAAAGATTACCGGTAACCTGGCCTGTGAACGCAACATTGAGGTAGGCGATATTGAGGAAGGATTAAGACAGGCTGATATTATTGCTGAGGAAACCTTTGAAGTTCAAAGAGTCTACCATATGCAATTGGAGACGAAATCAGCAGTCTGCCAGCCGGAAGCCAATGGAGGATTTACCCTCTGGACTACTACCCAGGGTATTCACAATGTACGTATTCTTTTGGGACAGATTTTTTCCATTCCCTTAAGTCGTATCAATGTAAAACGTACCACCTTAGGTGGTTCCTTTGGCTCCAGCATTCAAATGAATTCCATTACTCCCATCTGTGTGGCACTCGCTTTAAAGGCCAGACGGCCAGTCAAACTGGTGACCACCCGTGAAGAGGATATGTATGACCATTCCAGCTATCCTTTGAGAACCCGTCTTAAAGTGGGAGCTAAGAAAGATGGTACCTTAACTGCTGCCCACTGTCAGGTGTGGCTCGAGGTCGGGGGTCACAATATTCAGGCTTATCCCTATCTGGGTTGTGTAGCTGGCTGGTTTGCCTCTCTTTATAAATGGAAGAGACTAAAATACGAAGGGAAGGCTTACTATAGCAATAAAGGTCCAGCCTGTGCCAGACGTGGCTACGGCAGTCCTCAGGTCAATTTCCCGGTAGAGAACATGATGGATATCCTGGCTGAGAAGTTAGGAATCGATCCCATACAATTCCGCCTGCAAAACTATGTGGGCAAAGGAGATGAATTCTGGGGGCAGGGACCCACTGTCAGATCTATCATCAGAAGCTGCGGAGTGGAGGAGATGCTGGTCAAAGGTGCCGAACTGATTCAATGGGAGCGCAGAAAGGAATTGCATGCTCAAAAAGGTCCTATCAGACGAGGTATCGGAGTCGCCAGAGGATTTCATACCTCAGGTACCGGTGGCCCTAAGGCAGGGGAAGTAATCGACTATTCCGGGGCAACAGTGAAAATCAACGAGGATGGCTCAGTCGATGTTATTACTGCGCTGATGGATCACGGAGGGGGCACCTGGGAGGCCGGAGCCAAAGTTGCCGCAGAGGTTTTGAAAGTACCCTTTGAAAAGGTCAGCATTGACAATGGGGTAGATACCCGGACCACAGTCTTCGATGTCAATACCCATGCTACCAGAGGTATTTATTGTGGATGTGCCGCCATTAAATTTGTCGCCGAAAAAGTAAAAGAAATGCTGTTAGACTATGCAGCTACTCTTTTTGAAGATAGACCGGAAAACCTGGTTTTAGCACTTAGTGACAAATTAGGGCAGGGAATAATCTATCCTAAAGATTTACCGGAGAAATATAAGACTATTGCTCAAATTGCCGATCATGCCCGTATCAACAGTGTTGCTACCTTCTCTTATACCTCCACCTTGAGACAGAAAAATTGCCCCCCCTGTTTTATTACCTATTTTACCGAGGTAGAAGTAAATACCCAAACAGGAGATATTGCCATACCAAAAGTGGTGATGTTTGGTGATTCAGGTACTATTATTAATCCAGAACTATGGAAAGGTCAGATATTGGGAGCCTATACCTTAGGTATCGGTTTGGGGAAATTAGAGTCCATCCCCTATGATCCTCTGACCGGTAAATTAGGATGCAATGGTCTGCTTACCGACTCTAAGATACCTCTTGCCACTGATATGCCCTATATAGATGAAATTATTGTGGACCATGCTCATACCTATGAGCCCACCGGTCCTTTTGGGGCCAAGGGAATCGGAGAGGCAGCCTTAAGTGCAGTAGCCTCCTCTTTCGGCAATGCAGTGTATGATGCAGTAGGTATTCGCTTTACCAAACTTCCCATCACACCAGAGGTTATGTTGAAGGCTTTACAAGAAAAGAGAGATAGGAGGGATGATTAAATGCAGTTCAATACCAGAATATTAGCCCATAAATTTGAATATCTAGCCCCCAAAACTTTAACTGAGGCTTTAGATTTACTTAGCAGGTATCAAGATAAAAATATTAAAGTCTTAGCTGGAGGGACTGACCTGTTAGTTAAGATGAAGACCATAGCTATGAATGTTGATTATCTCATGAATATTAAGGATATACCAGAGCTCAATTTTATCGATACCATACAGGGACTGACCATAGGAGCAACCATTCCCCTTGCCTACCTGTTAAGAGAAGATAAGGTAAGAACAGAATACACTGCTCTTTCTGAGGGAATCCAGTCCATTGCTGCTCCGGCTATTAGAAATATGGCGACTGTTGCCGGCAATATCGGGAATGCCTCTCCGGCAGCTGATACGGTCCCACCGCTGATAGCCTTTGGTGCCAAGGTTATTATTGAGAGCAAACAATCTAAGCGGACTGTCTTGTTAGAAGAATTCTTTACCGGACCTGGCAAGACTATTCTAAAACCGGATGAATTAATTACCCGAATCGAGGTACCGGAAGTGAAGTCCAATGCCGGCAGTGCCTTTCTCAAGAAGAGCCGGGTGAAGGCCGATCTGGCTAAAATCAATATCGCAGTTTCCCTCCAGAGAAATGGTCAAAAGTGCGAGAGTTGCAAAATAGTATTTGGTTCGGTAGCAGCAACTGCAGTCCGAGCAAGCAAGACTGAGAAGCTCTTAGCAGGCGAGATCATTACCGAAGAGCTGATCGCTCAAGCAGCCCAGGCGGTAACCTCAGAGATCAAGCCCATTAGTGATATTCGTTCTACTGCTGAGTACCGAATTCTTATGTCTCGCGAGATGCTTTCTGATACCTTAAAGTTAGCCTGGGCAAGAACAAATTCTGAAAACCTGTTTGATTCCCAAGATGGAGGTGAGTGATACCTTGAAAAAGATTCCTATTCAATTTACTATTAATGGTCAACAAAAAGAAGTATCTGTTCAATCCAATGACCTATTGATTAATCTCTTAAAAGATGAACTATACCTCACCGGAACAAAGTATGGTTGTGGTATAGGTGAATGTGGTGCCTGTACTGTTTTTTTAAATAATGAACCGGTATTAGCCTGTTTAACTCTGGCTGCTACAGTTGATGGCAAAGAAATTACTACTATTGAAGGATTGGCTAAGGGTAATGAACTTCACCCCATGCAGGTAGCTTTTCTTAAAAATGCAGCAGTACAATGTGGTTTTTGTACACCAGGCATGATCCTGACTGCCATAGCACTCTTGAAAGAAAATCCTGATCCTACCGAAGCAGAGATCAGGGATTATATGAGAGGAAATATCTGTAGATGTACAGGCTATACCCAGATTATCAAGGCCATAAAAGAATGTGCCTCTAACCAAAGAAGTTAACAGATTGATTAACTGATTAATTACACTATCCTCACCAGTAAGGGAAAGAGGTAGAATAAGAAAAAGAAGAAGGTGAATGTTATGTCTAAATTAAAGATAATTGGTCAGCCAATTCCACGTTATGATGCCAGATCAAAAGTAACTGGCAGTCTCAAATATGCTGATGATTTTTCTTTACCGGGCATGTTGTATGGTAAAGTTCTGAGAAGCATATATCCGGCAGCAGAAATCATCTCGATTGATACTACTGTGGCAAAAAAATTAGAAGGAGTACACGCTGTTTTAACGGCTAAGGATGTTCCTCATAATGAGACCGTTACTAGATTTGGTCAGAGTACCGAAGTAGGTAAAGGATTTGAAGGATTATATCGTGTGCTGGCAGACAAAAAGGTTAGATTTATGGGAGAAGCAGTTGCTCTGGTTGCTGCCGAAACAGAGGAAATTGCAGAACAGGCCTTAGATTTAATTAAGGTAGATTATAAACCATTACCTGGAGTTTTTGATCCGGTAGAGGCTATGAAACTAGATGCTTATCTGGTGGGAGAGAATAATAGCAATATAATTGGAGAATTCGGTTGTGCGCAGGGAGATGTTGAAAAAGGCTTTGCTGAGGCTGATGTAATCATTGAAGATACCTATAAGGTTACCTTTCAAGACCATGCTTTTATGGAACCAGAATCCGGTATTGGTTGGATAGATGATTATGGGGTATTATGTCTTCGGGTAAGTTCTCAGGTTATAGAACACTTCAGAGATGTTGCTGATGTTTTAGGTATACCTCATAATAAAGTCCGTTATATAGGTACCCTGATGGGTGGGGGATTTGGTGGCAAAGAGGATATTACTGTGGAGTCTTATTTAGCCCTGCTAACCTGGTATACTAAAAAGCCGGTAAGGTTGGTTTATAACCGTGATGAAACTTTTATGTGTCATAGTAAAAGACACCCTTTTGTTATGCATTATAAGGTTGGCGCAAAAAAAGACGGCAAGTTAGTTGCTTTAGAAGCATATTTAATTTCCGATTCAGGAGGTTATCCTTATTTAAGTCCCTGGGTTACTCTCTATGCCACAGTTAATGCTGCTGGTCCCTATGTTATTCCTAATGTTAAAGTAAAAGCTAATTGTGTCTTAACTAATAATACTTTTACCAGTGCTAATAGAGGATTTGGAGCCCCACAACCTAATGTTGCTTATGAAAGTATCATGGATGAGTTAGCTCATAAATTAAATATCGATCCTTTGGAAATCAGACGTAGAAATTGTCTTACTACCGGGAAGGCTCTTTCTACCACCGGTCAGGTTTTTAATACCCATGTTGCCCTTCCTGAAGCGGCAGAAAAAGCCTGGGAGGCACTGGGAAAACCTGCGATAAGTAAAGATGCAAATATCAAAATTGGTCAAGGATTAGCCATTGGATTGATGAGCTATGGTCGGATGACCTTCCTGCATGATACCTCCCGAAGCTATGTAAAACTGGAATCTGATGGCAGTGTCCTGATTAGATCCGGTATACCTGATTTGGGTGGCGGCCAGATTTCTTTGCTCTGTCAGATTGCTGCTGAAGAGCTGGGTGTTCCCATGTCTAAGATAAGAATATATCATAGTGATACCGCTTTAACTCCTCTGGCTGGAACCACTACTGCGACCAGGCAGTGTTATATGTCTGGAAATGCTACTCTGAAGGCAGCCCGTGAAGTTAGAAGTAGAATTTTGAAAAAAGCAGCCGAGATTTTAAATGTTAATCAGGATAATTTAGATATTATCGAGGAAAATGTGATTGTTACTTATGATCCTTCCCAATATGTTCCTTTGGGTAAGGTGATAAGAACTTGTGATGGAGCAGGGATAGAACTATTTTGTGAGGCTCAATTTAATGCCCCCTTTACCACTGTTCCTGATTTATCCAACATGAGAGGTACCACCTTTCCCGATTTTACTTTTGGTTCCCAAGGGGCAGAGGTAGCAGTGGACATAGAGACCGGACAGGTCAAGGTTACCAAAATTGTTACCTGTTATGATATTGGTAAAGCACTAAATCTGGCAGCTGTGGAAGGACAGATGGAAGGTGGCTCCATCTATGGAATGGGATACGCACTATTCGAAAATTATGAATTAGAAAAAGGATTCCCCAAGACTCTTTCTTTTGCCGAATACCGTATTCCCTCATCACTTGATGTCCCGGAAGTGAAAACCATTGTTCTGGAATCAGGTGGAGGATTAGGGCCTTATGGAGCTAAAGGAATTGGTGAGCCGGCTTGTAGTATCATTACCCCCGCTATTTTAAATGCTATTTATAATGCGGTGGGAGTTAGAATTAAAACTTTACCGGTTACACCAGATAAAATACTAAAGGCTTTAAAGGGAAATTCATTATAAAAAATAGAATTTTAAATAATCTAAAACATACCAAATATTATGATAGAGTTTATTCATAATATTTCCTGCCCAATAAAAAGGGAAAAGGAAACAGAAACAGAGTCTGGTATTGTTAAGAGATAAATGGTTTTAAATTTCAGGAAGGTAACACACAATATGAAAGGGAGGAAGGGAAAATAATATGATAAGGTTAAAAAAGATTAATAATTTTGAGTATTTCGCACCTTCTACTTTATCTGAAGCAGTCTCTCTTTTAGCACAATATAAAGAGAGAGCCAAAGTATTTTCAGGAGGGACTGATCTTTTAGTTCAGATGAAACAAAGAAAGTTAACTCCAGAATATGTGATAGATTTAAAGAATATTTCAGAGCTGAATAATATTGACTATAAGGAAGGAGAGGGTTTGAGAATTGGCGCTACAGTAACCCATGGTATTTTATCCAGTTCACAGCTATTACCAGAAAAGTTTAGTTTGCTGAAAGAGGCTTCTCTGGCAGTAGGTTCTGTGCAGACTCGTAACAGGGGTACTATTGTTGGTAATATTGCTACCTCTTCCCCCTCTGCAGACACACCCCCTGCCTTGCTTGCTTTAGAAGCCAGATTAAAATTAGTAAGTGCTGCCGGGGAAAGATTGCTTCCAATTCAAAACTTTTTTACTGCCCCCTTTAAAAATATTCTTCAGGGAGCAGAATTAATTACTGAAATACAAATACCAGATTTACCTCCCAATAGTAGGGGAGTATATCTATGGCATTCTAAAATAACTGCAGAGGACGAAACCTTAGTTGGAGTAGGTGTAGTACTTACTGTAAATAACATGGAAGAGAAAATATGTACCCATATAAGAATTGGATTAGGCTCTGTAGCTCCTACCCCTATGAGAGCAGAAAAAGCAGAAGATTTTCTAAAAGGTAAAAGAGTAGATGCCGATATTATTAAACAAGCAGCTGAGATAGCTTCCCATGAAAGCCTGCCTCGTTCTCGGGCAGAGTATCGGAAAGAGATGGTTAAGGTTCATGTAAGACGTGCCTTGACCCAAGCTCTAAAGAAAATAGAAGAGTAGCAAAGGAGAAGATTATGGCTCATTTGGTAAATATAAAAGTAAACATAAATGGTGACCATTATGAACTTAAGGTGAAACCAAATACCTTATTATTAGATTTGCTTAGAAATGAAGTAGGTCTTACTGGTACTAAGAGGGGATGTGATACTGGAGAATGCGGAGCTTGTACGGTGCTTATTGATGGATTAGCCGTTAATTCCTGCTTAGTACTGGCAGCAGAGGTTAACGGTAAAAATATAACTACTATTGAAGGATTAGCAAAGAATGGTAAACTTCATCCTCTCCAAGAAAGTTTTATGGAGGAAGGTGCCTCACAATGCGGTTTTTGTACTCCTGGCATGATTCTCTCTGCCAAAGCGTTATTAGACAAAAATCCTAATCCCACAGAAGAGGAGATCAAAATAGCTATATCGGGCAATTTATGCCGATGTACTGGTTATAAAAAGATAATTAAAGCGATTAATTCTGCTGCCCATAAAATGAACTGTCAAAAATAGTTGGTTATCTTCAAAAAGATTAAAAATTATACAGATTGTTATGTATAATTGATTAAAAGAATAATTTTACATTAGTGATGAATTTTAATGCAATTCTGTATTATTTAAGTGATTTACTATTTTTAAGATTGATTTGAATTAATAAGATTCTTATGGTGTTAAGAAGATGCTGATAAGTGAGGCTCTGAAATTAAAAGATAAGGCTTTCATATCTTTAGTTGGTGCGGGTGGCAAGAGTTCTATCCTTCAAATTTTAACTGAGGAATTACGTGAAAAGAAGAAAAGAATTATTTTAACTACTACCACTAAAATGTTCACTGACCAGTTAAATCTTTTTTTAGAGGAAGGGCAAGTCATTGAATCTTTCAATGCCCAGGTAATGGAAGAAAATATTAAAAGTTATTTTCAGCAGGATAAAAATGGAATAATAATACTTCTAAACCAGCGGTTAATAGAAAACGGGAGAGAGAAATTTACAGGCCCGAAACGTTCTTATCTGAATTACTGGTGGCGAGAAGGATTAGCAGATTTTTTTATAGTAGAGGCTGATGGGGCAAGAGGAAGACCAATTAAGGCCCCCACCTATTATGAGCCGGTAGTTCCTAAAATGACTACCGATTTAGTGGGAGTGATAGGAATAGAGGCTGTTGGTTTGCGGCTGGGGGAAGAAAATGTTTTTCGATCATCTATTTTTAGTAGTTTAACCGGTTTAAAATGGGGTAAAAAAATTAATACCGAGGTGATAGTAGCCCTTATTAACCATCCTGCTGGTTTATTTAAAAATTCACCTAAATTTGCTCGACGATATCTTTTCCTTAATAAGGTCAACAATCGGGAAAAGGATAGCATTGCTACAGAAGTGGCTTTTCAAGTTATGATGAATAACCAAGCCCGTATTAATGCTATTATAATAGGAGATACCTTACAGAAGGATAGTTCAATTTTAAAAGTGGTTAGTGGTAAAATAACATGATTGCTGGTATAATTTTGGCTGCCGGAGAGGGGAAAAGATTTGTCCAGCACAAACTAATGTTACCTTTAGGTACAAAGACTGTTATTGACTGGGTATTGGAAGCAGCAGTAAAATCTAAATTAGGGAAAATTATTCTAGTGGTGCAACCGGATGATCAGAAGATTACAGAAAGAGGAACAAAATACAGGGTAACTGTTGTTTCTAATCCCGATTATAAAGACGGGATGAGTACCTCCCTTCAAAAAGCCATGGCTGAATTAGATAACCATCAGAATATTGACGGTTTTTGTGTAATGTTAGGTGATCAGCCTTTTATTAATTCTAATATTATCAATTTGTTAATCAAGGCTTTCCAGAAGGGGAACAAAGAGATAATTGTTCCTTATTATCAGGGCAATTCTGGGAATCCAGTTCTTTTTGATATAGCCTGGAAAGAAGATTTTATGAAAATAACCGGTGACATAGGGGGAAGGATATTAATTAGAGCATATCCTGATAAGGTGAAAAGAGTTGCTATGAAAGATAATGCAATTTTATTTGATATTGATAAGGAAGAAGATTATATAAAAGCCAAAACTTATTTGAAAATACCAGAAAAATGGTGTAAGAGAGATGAATATCAAGAATGAATTAATCATAATTAGAGGAGGAGGGGATTTAGCTTCCGGGATAGCTGTTCGTTTATTCCATGCTGGGTTTAAGATAATCATATTGGAAATAATGCATCCCTTGGCTATTCGCTTACCGGTTTCTTTTGCCAATGCAGTTTTCCATGGTTCCTGTAGCATAGATAATATTACAGGAGTGTTGGCCGAGACTTATGACCAAGCTGATGAAATTGTAAATAGTAAAAAAATAGCTATTTTAATTGATCCCTTAGGAAAAGCCATTGAATACTACCATCCTCTTATTTTAATAGATGCTATCATGGCTAAACGCAATTTAGGAACCAGCAAAGATCAGGCAGCACTGGTCATCGGCATAGGACCGGGATTTCAAGCCGGCATTGATGTAGATGCAGTTATAGAAACCAAGAGAGGTCATTATTTAGGAAGAGTAATATGCCAAGGAGGAGCTTTGCCAGATACCGGGATACCTGGCGAAATAGAAGGAGAATCTGAAAAGCGTCTTTTAAGATCTCCAGATGAAGGGCAAATTATCCCGGAACATGAGATAGGAGATTTAGTGCAAATAAATGATATAATTGCTACAGTTAATGGTATTCCCCTAAGAGCACAATTATCTGGTGTATTACGTGGCCTTATTTATCCCAATACACAGGTAACTAAGGGAATGAAAGTGGGAGACATTGATCATAGAGGGATAAGGGAGTACTGTTTTACAGTCTCTGATAAAGCTCTTTCTATAGGAGGAGGAGCGCTAGAAGCTATTTGTAGTTATTTAAGCAATTCAGGTAAAAAATTTTTTAAAAAAGAGGGGAAATGATTTCTATTTTAGAAGAAGTAATAAAAGGTGTTCGGAATAAAGAAAGTATTGCTCTAGTGATTATAGTTGATGTTAGCGGTTCATCTCCCGGGAAGCTGGGTTCTAAGATGGTGGTAAATAAGGATGGTTTAATTGCCGGTACTATTGGAGGTGGATCAGTGGAAGCCAAGGTTATTGAAGAGGCAAAACTTGCTTTAAAAGCAGAAAAAGCTAAGTTTTTAACTTATCAGCTGACCAAAGAAGAGGCTTCCTTAGAAGATTGGATGATTTGTGGAGGTAGTCTAAAATTGTTTATTGATGTATTTACCCCTCAAGAGGAAATGGTTATATTTGGCGCCGGGCATATTGCTATGGTATTATCTAAATTTGCTAAAATGATTGGTTTTCGAGTGACCATTATTGATGAAAGAAAGGAATTTGCTAATAAAGAAAGGTTTCCAGAAGCTGATCAGATTATCATATCAGGACCTAGTCAGGCTCTTAAGGAAATTAAAAGTTTTAACTCTGTCTATGTGGTAATTTTAACCAGAGGACATCTCAAAGATGAAGAGGCTTTACTTTCAGTTATCAACTATCAACCTAAATATATAGGAATGATTGGCAGCAAGCAAAAAAATACTATTATTTTTCAGCATTTAAAGGAAAAGGGAGTTAATCAGGAGAAGATAGATAAGGTATTTGCTCCTATTGGTTTAAGAATAGGTGCCCAAACTCCAGAAGAAATAGCCATAAGTATTATAGCAGAAGTAATAAAGGTCAAAAGAGGAAAGTCCTAAAAAAGAGATAGCAATTTAGTTAGTAATAATTTTGTTGATTATAAAACAATTTATTTATAGAAATTGGGATTTATTTATAATTAAGAATAAGATATGGTGATAATTAAGTGATGAAACTTCATTATAAGATTTGGTTGGAAAATGAAAAAGGCAAGGTTTTTGGTGATGGGCCTTCTGATATCTTAAAACGAATAGAAAGGACTGGGTCGTTAAGGCAAGCAGCTTTTGAGATTAAGATGTCTTATTCCAAAGCCTGGAATTTAATTAGAAGTTTAGAAAAAAAATTGGGTTTTAAGCTGTTAAAAAGAAAGGTAGGTGGAGAAAGTGGGGGAGGTTCAGAATTAACTGAAGAGGCAAGGATTTTACAGGAAAAATATAAAAATTTTTACGAACAGGCAGAAAAGAATATGAATGCCATTTATCAAGATGTATTTAAAACAAAATAAT
Source organism: Atribacterota bacterium (assembly GCA_028717805.1). NCBI lineage: Bacteria > Pseudomonadati > Atribacterota > Atribacterota bacterium. The sequence goes on along the minus strand of JAQUNC010000006.1, from coordinate 33,091 downwards.
TTTTTCTTATCGTTATACTTATGAAAGTATAATTAATAGTTAATAAATTTTGAATAGTTACTCTCTGGAGGGTAAATATTTATTAATAGTTCTCCACAAAACCTAAAAATATAGAAAATTTAAAAATCTAAAGTCTGTTAGAAAGGAAATCTGAATGAAGAAAGTGCCCATAGAAAAAGCGATTGGAATGAAATTATGCCATGATATAACTCAGATTGTTCCCGGAAAATTTAAAGGCCCCCTTTTTTGCAAAGGTCATATTATTAGAGAGGAAGATATTGGTGAATTAAGAAAAATTGGCAAAGAACATCTCTATATCTGGCATCCTAAACCAGGAGAAATTCATGAAAATGAAGCTGCTTTAAGAATATCTAAAGCAGTATCCGGAGAAAATATTACCTTTCAAGAGCCTGTAGAAGGAAAAATTACTTTAAAATCACAGACTAAAGGATTATTTAAGGTTAGAAGTAAACTACTCTATCAGATAAATTCTATCAAAAATATTACCATTGCCAGTTTACCCAATAATTTTGCGGTGGAAAAAAGTCAAGGATTAGCAGGTGTGCGGATTGTTCCACTTTCTATTTCGGAAAAAAGTATCAAGAAAGTAGAATTATTAGGTCAGCAAGAAGGAGCAGTTTTTTTAGTGCAACAATATAAGCCTTTAAGAGTGGGTATTATTACTACCGGTAACGAGGTCTATAAGGGACTGATTGAAGACGGATTCGGACCACTGTTAAGGAAGAAATTTTCTCACTTTGGAGCAGATGTACAGCAACAAATTTTCTGTGAAGATAAAAAAGAGGAGATTATAGGAGCTATAAGATTTTTTACTAAAAAAGATATTGATTTGATTGCTTTAAGCGGTGGTATGTCTGTGGATCCTGATGATCTGACACCCGGCGCTATAAAGGATAGCGGAGCAAGGATTGTTACTTATGGTGTTCCAGTACAGCCGGGTAATATGTTTTTGTTAGCTTATTTAGGGAAAATAATATTGATAGGTATTCCGGGTGCTTCCTTATTTTATGCGAATACCATTTTAGATATTGTTTTACCAAGGATATTCGCAGGTGAAATATTATCTAAAAAAGACTTTGTAAAAATGGGCGAAGGTGGTTTTTGCTCTACTTGTACTACCTGTCATTACCCATTTTGCTATTTTGGAAAGTAAATTAACCTACCTGATAATAAGTATTAAAAAGGAATTTGAAATTATGGATTTATTAAAAACAGTTAAAGAAAAATTTTATAAAATTATATTAGATGATGATTTATGGTCATCTGAAATAAATGTGTTAAAGGTAAGGCCTCTTAATCCTGGGGAAGCCATAGGAAATCCAGAAAGGAAAGATTTTCCTTTATTAAAAGGGAAAGAAATGATGTTGCAAGCCGATTTTAGAGGGAGTATGGGGCAAGCCTATACTGATATGCCCGGTAATTTCAAGGGGACTTTAAGGGAGATTTTCCTATTGCCGCTTATTGACAATTTTCAAAGAGCTGTTTTGGTCTCCAGTATTAATGCTGTATTACGTTATTTAGGGTATATCGAAAATACTATTCATTGTAAGGATAAGGAACCCACAGAATGCGCTGCTCGTTTTAAAGATTATATTTTGGTAAATTATGGTAATCCTAAAATTGCGTTTATTGGATTGCAACCAGCGATAGTTGAATCACTGTTAACAGATTTCGAGATTAGGGTAGTAGATTTGGATAAGGACAATATAGGTCTTAAAAAAAATGGCGTTACCATAGAGGATGCTTCTCATACAGAAGAGATAGTATGTTGGTCAGATATTATTATAGCTACCGGAACTACTGTAGTAAATAATACTTTAACAACTCTCTTAGATAGAAAACCCATTATTTTTTATGGAGTAACCATAAGTGGGATTGCTTATCTTATGAGTTATAAACAGTGCTGCTTTTGCAGTCATTAAGAATAAGTAAAGGAGGATTTGTCTATACATTATGTAGTACCTAAGGGGTAAATATTTAACAAGTGAATTGGAGAGAGGTTAAGCTGCTCAAGATTTAAGAGGAAAAATATAATGAAAGGAATTATTGAATTATGAAGAAAGTAATCTTGTTGATTATAAATGTATTATTTATTTTTAGTTGCTTTTTTATTACCAGCTCTTGTGCAGGAAAAGAAAGCGTGCCCATCGGAATGGCAGTAGAATTTATGGATCATGCTGCTTCTGCCTATGTCAGTCAATATCAAGGATGGTTTGAGGAAGAAGGCTTAAATATTGATTCATATGAAAACTATGTTACGGGCATGGCATTGGCTTCTGCCTTGGGGCGGGGAGATATTCAAGCAGCCTATATTTGTCTGGTTCCGGCAATCAATGCCTATGCCAATGCGAAAGTACCTATAAAGATTGTGGCAGGAACGCATAAATATGGATATGGATTAGTTGTTGACAGTAATAAAGTTAAGAGTGTGCAAGACCTTGAAAAAGATGGAATGCGAATCGGATGTGTTACAGAGGGAGGAGCCGTAGATGTACTTCTTCATAAGACAATTAATAAATATAATTTGAACAAAGATAAGGTATTAAACAATATTCAGAGGATGAATCCACCAAAACAGCTTTTAGCTCTTCAGATGGGAAGACTGGATGCTGCTTTTCTTCCCGAACAATGGGCTACTATGGCAGAAAATTTTAATTACCATATGTTGTTGATGAGCCAAGAGGTGTGGCCTAAAATGCAGGGAAGTGTTTTGGTAGTCAAAACAGAATTACTGGAAGATTATCCTGAAATAGTCAGAAAATTAGTAAAGGTAACCAAAAAAGCGACGGATTGGATTAATCAAAATCCAGAGAAGGCAGCTGAGATAGTCGCCCATCAGTTATCCCTGGATGGTGAATATACCTTACCAGCTCAGATAAAGGATATAGATATGAGTATGGTTGAATTTAGTACTGATACTTTATTAAAATCAATGCATAGATTAGATTATAATATGGATATTGATTCTGCAACCGTTCAGGATACAATAAATTTCGTTGCAGAATTAGGTTATATAAGAGATGTATTTAAGGTTGATGAAATATTAGATTTGAGGTTTTTGAGTGAATGATTTTTTCAAAAGTATTTAAATCTATATTGGGAATTTTCCCGATAATTATTTTTTTAATATTATGGGAATTAATGGCAAGAATGCATTTAATATCTGGAAAATTTTTTCTCCCCCCTTTTTCTATGGTAGTTTCTGAGTTTTATAACCTTACTGTAAGCGGGATTTTAGGAAAAAGTTTTATAAGTAGTCTTTCGCGTGTTTTGATTGGATTTTCTTTAGGTACTGTTGCTGGAATTGTTTTTGGTATTTTAACCGGCTGGAATTATTTACTTGATAGAACATTAAGTCCTATTATAAGCCTGGTATACCCTATTCCGGCCTTAGGTTGGCTACCCCTTTTGATGTTATGGTTAGGAATAGGTGAGATATTGCCTATTACTATTATATTTATTTGTTCATTTTTCCCTATTCTCTATAATACTTCAACTGGCATTAAAACAGTAGATAAAAATTATATCCGAGTTGCCAAAACCCTAGGGGCTTCTGATAAGAAAATACTATTTTCCGTGGTTATTCCTTTGGCCTTACCAAATATTTTTACCGGGCTAAGGTTAGAATCCGGAATGGCTTGGCGAGTAATTATTGCTGCTGAAATGGTTGCCATTCCAACGGGGATAGGTGCTTTAATGATGCGTGCGGAGAGTTTGATGCGAATAGATATTATTATTGTCTGTTTAATAATCCTGGCTATGATGTGTTTTCTATTTGAAAGGTTCTTTATATTTTTAGAAATGATATTTACAAGTAAGTGGAGATGATTTATGCCAGATATTGAATTGAAAAACATTTCAAATTATATCTGTAAAAATATTAACTTGAAGATATGGGATAAAGAATTATTTGTTTTACTAGGTTCTAATGGTGCCGGAAAGAGTACTTTGTTAAATATTATTGCAGGTCTTATAGATTATCAGGGTACGGTTTTTTTTGGTAAAGAAAAAATTGATAAATTAAATGTTAAGAATAGAAAGATAGGCTACCTATTTCAGGATTTACACCTATTTCCCCATCTGAATGTTTTTTCTAATATTGCTTATAGCTTAAAGATTGAAAAAAAATCACATAACGATATAAAAAGTAGAGTTGAAGAATTATTAGAAATGTTAAGGATTGAAGGTTTAGCAAATCGTTATCCCAAACAGTTAAGCGGGGGAGAAAAACAGCGAGTGGCTCTGGCAAGAGCTTTAGCTTTTAATCCAGGGGTATTGCTCTTAGATGAGCCATTAAATAAAATTGATCTGCAATCATCGAAATATTTCCGAATAGAATTAAAGCAAATACAAAAAAAATTAGGAATTACAACTGTCTATGTAACCCATAGCTTAAAGGAAGCAGAAGAAGTTGCTGATAGAATAGCAATTATGCACCAAGGCAATATAGAACAGATTGGAAAATCGGAAGAAATATTTTTTTCTCCCATGAACGAGAATGTATCCGAATTTATTGGCAGGCCCAACATCTTTTGTTGTAATAACCTTATTAATTTAGGTAATGGAATAGCAATGGCAGATTGTCAAGGTTTATCTGTGGTCATTCCTAATGATAATAAAAAGGTAAACAAAATTGCTCTATTACCTCAGGACATATATATTTCTGAATCTCTCCCTCCCGGTCCTAATATAAATAGATTTAAGGGGAATATTATTGATTTTAATATAAGTAATGAAACTGCAAGGATAAAAGTAAAAGTAGGGAGTATAACATTATTGTCAGAATTGCCTTACCATCTATTTAAAAGAATGAACTTACAAAAAGGTAAACAAGTATTTCTAATTTTTAAATTAAAAAATATAAAATGCCTATCATAATACAGACACAGAAACTTATTCATGCTCAGTAATTAAGTAACTTTTTTGGTTAGATTTCACTACCAAAAGAATAGTTAAGCATGAACTTTAACCAGAGGATTATCATCAAGAGGTGGAGACCTATTTTAGTGGAATATAAAAAATTCTAAAGAAGACCTCATCCGGTTCCTTTCCATAAGTCAAAGATCTCTGTAGAGCCCATCATATCAACAATAAAGAACTCATACGTTATTACCGCAAATGGCTGGAAGGTAATAAACAAGACACATCTCTGCTTCCTGCCCCTACTGGTGCCCGGAGAATACCCAAACCGATTGAACGCAATATCATGAAGGCCTATAGAGGTTTGGATCCAACTGTTATGAGCTAGCCTTGCTCTTTAAGCCCTACTACCTGGATAAGACGCTATCACCCATTATTATGGATCGGATCAAAAAACGCTATCCCTTAGGCGAGCATCAGTAGAAGATCATTAAACATCTCAGATCCTATAGATCTTAAGACCAACGGTAAGTTAGAGGCCTTCTGGAAGATTAGGAAGAATGAATTCTTCTATCCTAATTCATTTGATCCTGTCTGTGATCCCATCTACAATTTGGGCAATTTCTCAGTTGATCATAACCACTTTAGAAGACATGGTAGATTAGGCTATATGATCCCCTATGAGAAGCTGGAGAAAGTAACTGAGTTATTGAGGCAGTATATATTAAATTTCAGATGTTAATAGTAAAAAATTTTTGACAAAACTATTTTATATGTTAAAATTAAAATAATATAATGAAACAGTGTTTCATACAACAAGACAAAAGTAAGAAAGATTGAACAGGTGACAAATACTGATGAAAAATGAATCAGATTATTACATTGAGTCAATAAAAAGAGCGATACAAATACTTAATTCATTTACACTTGAAGAAAAAGAGCTTAGAGTTACTGAATTAAGCCATAGATTAAAATTACATAAAAGTACTATCCATCGTATTTTAGTAACTTTAGCGAGTGAAGGAGTAGTAGTTAAAAATCCGGATAATCAAAAATATAGTCTTGGTATGTCCTTATTTAGATGGGGAAGCATTGTCCAACAGCAAATGGAGCTCAGAAAATACGCCCTTCCCATAATGGAGAATCTTGCTAAAAAAACAAAAGAATGTATTTATTTAAATGTTATTTTGGGTAGACGGAGAATTAGCGTTGAAAGGGTTGAAAGCTCCCATGAGGTTAGAAGAATAATAAGATTAGGTGAAAGCCTACCTTTGTATACTGGTGGTTCTGGCAAGGTTATATTAGCTAATTTGCCAGACGAAGAAATTAAAAAATTTTTAAAGGAAGAACAGTTGATTCCTTATACAAAAAATACTATTACTGATCCAGAAAAACTGTTAGAAAACCTTAAAGGAATTCGAGAAAAAGGTTATGCAATTGCTGTTGGAGAAAGGGTAATGGGTGCAACAACTATCGGCGCTCCCATTTTTGATTATGCGAATAAGATAGTTGCTTCGCTAACTATTTCAGGTCCCACTGAACGTTTTACTGAAAAGAAAATTCCATTATTTATAAGTTTAGTGAAAGAAGCGGCTGAGAAAATATCAGTTTCACTAGGTTATCAACCAAAAGATTAAATTATAGTAACGAATGGAATATCAAATTCTTATCATGGAAAAATGAGAGAAGGAAGAGCAATATAAGTATTTATTGATTATACATTATCTAAACATTTGAAAATAATCAAATACAATATTATTTTATAAAAGAAGTATACCTATTAAAAAGTAAATTACTTGATAATTCAAAAATAAACTTAAAATTTACTCATCTTATTCCAATTATGGTTAGTATTATAAAGAGAGGAAGAGAGGAGGATCTCTATGGACAGTTATAGATTTTTAATTCCACAAATGATCTATTATGGTTTAGGAACATTAGAAGGTGCTTGTGACAAATTAGCGAAGATAGGCAATAAGCCATTAGTAATTACAGATAAAATCATGACTGATATAGGTTATGCTGACAGAGTAGTTAATTATATGAAAAAACAAAAGCTTGAAATATCTTTATTTAACGAAGTCAATACTGAACCTACCGATTATTATGTAGAAAAAGGAACAAATCTTTTTAAAGAGAACTATTGTGATTTTGTAATTGCTCTGGGTGGTGGAAGTCCTATAGATACAGCCAAAGCTATCAGTCTTATGGTGAGCAACCCAGGTGAGATTCAGGATTATATGGGGCTAGGAAAAGTGAAACAAAATGGACCTCCCATAGTGGCAATTCCTACTACCTCTGGCACTGGTTCTGAAGTTACTCAGTTTACTATAATAACTGATACAAAAAAAGATGTGAAAATGCTTATCGGAAGTGAGTATTTAATTCCAAAAATAGCCATTAACGATCCTGCTCTCACTATGTCAGTCCCTCCAAACATTACTGCTGCCACAGGAATTGATGCATTAACACATGCAATTGAAGCTTATACATCAAGACGTCACCAGCCTTTGGCAGATAATTTCGCCTTGTCATCAATCAAGAGAATTTCCAAGTATTTAAGAAGAGCATGGGCTAATGGTGATGATGAAGAAGCTAGAAGTGAGATGATGCTTGCGGCTATGGAAGCTGGTATGGCTTTTAATAATTCTTCTGTTACTATTGTTCATGGAATGTCGCGCCCACTGGGAGCATTGTTTCATATACCACATGGTATATCAAATGCAGTGCTTCTACCTGCTTGTTTGGAATATGCAATTATGGGCTTGCCAGAGAGGTTTGCAAATATAGCAAAGGCAATGGGAGTGAAAGATAGTAATCTATCAGATCTTGACTTTGCCAAAGAAGGTTTAATATTAATTAAAAAGTTATGTGAAGACGTTGAGATCCCTAGTATTTCAGGTTTGGGTATAGATAAAAATACCTTTATGAAACGACTGGATAAAATGGCTACTGATGCACTAGCCAGCGGTAGTCCCTATAATACAGCACGAAAACCCTCCAAGGAAGATATTATAAAAATATATGAAAAATCTTTTTAATTTTGCGCATTGGAGATAATTATGATAAGCAGAAGAATATTAGAAATAGATTTGACTGAGCAACATTTTCATGAACTTGAATTAAATGAAAATGAATGGAGAAAATATTTGGGTGGTAGTGGTATTGCTGCCAAATATCTCTATCAACATTTAGATTTAAATATCCCACCTTTACATCCTGATAATCCTCTCCTTTTCTTCCCTGGTCTCTTGACAGGTATTCCCATTCCAACGGCTAGCAAAACCTCTATCTGCGGACGTTCCCCTCTTACTGGCATATGGAATGAGGCAATAGTTGGCGGTCATTGGGGAGCAACCTTAAAGAAGAATGGTTATGGAGGTATAGTTATTAAAGGCAGAGCGATTCATCCAATATATCTTCTGATTGATAAAGATGGAGTAACTTTTGAAGATGCCCGTCAATTATGGGGATTAGATACCTATGAAACCTCAAAGAATATTAAAAAAATTTATCCCCAGGTACAGATTGCTTCCATTGGACAAGCAGGGGAAAAGATGATTTCTATTTCGTCAATTGTAATTGATGCCCCACATTCACGTCTAGCTGGTAGAGGTGGTTTAGGAGCAGTAATGGGATCAAAGAATCTTAAAGCTATTGCAGTAAAGATGGAGAAAAAATCTATTGATATAAATGATAAAGAAGGATTGACGAGGATTATACAGGAAGCAACTCCATCTGTTCGAAAATATACCCAAGGTTTACATGATTTTGGGACTGGTGGTTCAGTTGAAGCAAGAGAATATACCGGTGATTTACCTATTAAAAACTTTGCTCAAAGCCGTTGGGAAGGAGCTGGTAAAACCACCGGACAAATCATTGCTAATACTATTTTTAAAAAACATTATGCTTGCTTTGCCTGTCCCATTTCTTGCGGTAAGGAAGTAAATTTTAATAAAGAAATAATACATGGTCCAGAGTATGAAACCTTTAGTGCTTTTGGTTCAAATTTGCTAAACGAAGATCTAAATAGCATTGTACTTATGAATGATCTCTGTAATCGCTATGGTATTGACACCATATCACTGGGTGTGACCATTGCTTTTGCTATTGAGGCTTATGAAAAAGGTCTTTTAAAAAAGAGAGACTTACATGCAATAGAATTAAGGTGGTCAAATCCAGAAGCTTTTATTAAGATTACCCATCAGGTAGCTAAGAATGAAAAGTTAGGAAAACTTATCGGGCAGGGAGTAAAGGCTTTATCATATCAACTCAAGGATAACAGCTCAAATTACGCTATTCATACAAAAGGTTTAGAAATTCCCATGCATGATCCACGTGCTTATACCGGTATGGCCTTAAGTTATGCTACGGCTAATCGTGGAGGATGCCATCTTGAATCATTAAGTTATATGATTGAGTCTGGTATACCAGCACCCGAGCTAGGATTTGATGAACAACACAAGTTAGATCCACATAGTAGTGAAGGTAAAGCTGATTTAGTGGTAAAGCTACAGGATTACATGAATGTGTTTAATGCGCTTGGTCTCTGTAAATTCCTGCTTGCTGGTAGGATTGGACCTAAAATTGTCTGTGAATGGATTAATAGAGTCACCGGATGGGATATGGATCAAAAAGAATTAATGATAATTGGGCAAAGGTTGCATAATCTTAAACGCTTATATAATGTAGAACTGGGTATTACTAGAAAAGATGATACCATTCCCTCACGGTTGTTACATCTTACTAGAAATGATGGCTTAGCAGCTGGTGTATTACCTGAATTAGATCTAATGTTGAAAGAATATTATCAGATTAGAGAATGGGATGATAGTGGCGTCCCAAAAGTGGATAAGATAAAAGAACTTGGACTCTCTACCATTTAATCAACATCATCATCACTATCAATTATGTAATAGAAAGGATATAAAGTTATAATGAGGAAACCATTAGAAGGAATTAGAGTCATAGATTTAAGTCATGTATTAGCCATGCCTACCTGCACCATGCAGCTTGCTGATTTAGGAGCCGAAGTTATTAAGATTGAAAGACCAGGAATTGGAGATGATTCTCGCTATTTTGGTCCTTTTATTAATGGTGAAAGTGCCTATTTTATGAGTGTCAATCGTAATAAAAAAAGTGTCACTTTGGATTTGAAACAGGAAGAGGGTAAAGAAATATTTAAAAAACTAGTGAAAAAGGCTGATGTAATTACTGAAAATTATCGGGCTAATACAATGGAAAAGTTGAATTTGGATTATGAGGTATTAAAGAAAATAAATCCACTGGTTATTTATGCCTCAATCTGTTGTTTTGGGCATTATAGTTTTGATCAGCAAAGAGCTGGATATGATACCATAGCTCAATCTATTGGGGGTATTATGTCAATTACAGGTTATCCTGATGGGCCTCCAACTCGGGTAGGGACGTCTGTTGCAGATATCTTTTCGGGTTCCTTCGCTACCATTGGTATCTTAGCCGCACTACACCATAGGAATATTATAAAAGAAGGTCAATATATTGATATTAGCATGGTGGACTCAGTCTTCTCAGTATTAGAAAACGCAGTAGTCCGCTATACTGCTACTGGTGAAATAGCCACACGCCTTGGTAATGGACATGCTTCTATAGCTCCCTATGATGCCTATGAAACGAATGATGGATGGGTGGTAATTGGAGCAGGAAACGATGCTCTCTGGGAAAAGCTTTGTAAGGCTATTAATATGGAAGAATTAATCAATAATCCGCTTTATATCACTAATGATAACCGTAGTAAGAACTCCAAACAATTAAATTCCCTTTTAACAACTTGGACTAAGAAAAAATCTTCCAGAGAAATAGTGGAATTATTGACTAAAGCTGGAGTTCCATCTGCTGAAGTTAATACAATAGATAAAATTGTCCAGGATCCCAATATTAAATTGAGAAATATGTTAGTAGAGATGAACCATCCCAAAGCAGGAAAGGTATTGGTTGCAAACTCTCCTATTAGACTATCAAAAAATGATAATAATTCAATCAATCCTGCTCCGATGATGGGAGAACATACTGAAGAAGTGTTGAAAAAAATCTTGGGAATGTCTGAAGAGGAGATAAAAGAGCTGAGAATAAAGAAGGTAATTTGATAAAGATAAAGATATGATTTAAGAAAAAGATTGTTTGGGTATTATTATCATTTATAAGCTGAGTGGTTAATGGTATATAGATTTGTATAAAAATAAGAAATGGTTTAAAAATTAGAAAATTATATATCTAAATAGGAGGAATATTTTGAGTGATCGATATATAAATGACGCCCAAATAGGTTTTGGTCTTAGAAAAGCTTCATGGAAAGGATACAAATGGTTCTGGCCAACAATAATTTTATTGATATTGGTATCTTTAATACCCTGGTTAATAATGGGTAGCTATAGTTTTAGAAATATAAATTATATAGATCCTTCTGCTACCGGGGAATATATAGGTTTGGATAATTATAGAACAGCATTACATGATTCTGAGTTTATTGATAGTATTTGGTTGACTGCCAAAATAATATTAATCTGCCTACCAATTGAATTTTTGTTGGGATTTCTAGTATCTTTATGTCTATCATCACAGATGACACTTAAAAAGTGGACTTTACCAATTATACTTATTCCCATGATCATTTCTCCAATAGTTGTTGGGCTTATTGGACATTTAACTTTAAATCCTGATTTTGGTTTAATTGGAATTACTTTAAGAAATTTAGGTATTATAAAGGGTTCCATTCTAGGAAATCCTAAACTAGCCCCTTTTACTATTATGGCAATTGATATTTGGCAATATACCCCATTTATTATCTTGATTTTTACCGCTGGTTTATTATCTTTACCCAAAGAACCATTTGAGGCAGCTGCAGTTGATGGCGCATCTTCCTGGCAAACTCTTTGGAATATTAAATTACCATTATTGAAACCAATTTTTGTTATTGCCATACTCTTGAGGTTTACTGATTTATTTAAAATATTTGATACTATACTTATCATGACGGGAGGAGGACCTGGTAGTACAACAGAGAATTCAAATTTTTTTGCATATAAAATAAATTTTAAATATTGGAATTTAGGATATGGATCTGCTGTGGTCATGCTTTTATACATTGTAAGTTTTTTAGTATGTTTGATTTTTGTTAAAATGGTTACTTCTAAAAATGAAGCCATGCAATAGAAGAAGATAGGTTTATAATAAACGAGGTGATATTTATGACTACTAAAAAGCAGAAAAAAAATAATAAAAAAAATCTTAAATTAATAAATATCATAGGAACTATATTAGTTATTATAGTAGCCTTGATAAGCGTTATACCATTTTTATGGATTGTCATGTCTGCTTTTAAAGATAGGATGGATATTATGAGTCCCACCATAAGTTTATTTTTTAAGCCCACACTAGCTAATTTCAAGGATGCTTTTGGTTCATCTGGAGGATTTTCAATCTATTTAAGGAATTCTTTAATTATTGGTATTGCTAATGTTATATTATGCTTAATTACAGGAGTTCCAGCTGCTTATTCCTTTTCTCGCTATTATATATTAGGAGCGAAACATCTGTATTTTTATATATTAACTACCAGAATGTGTCCAGGTGTTGCAGTAGCGCTACCTCTCTATATTTGGTTTAAAAACTTAAATATTTTGGGGACAATTCCTGGTGTTATTTTAGCTCACACAACATTTAACTTAGCTCTGGTAATTTATCTAATGAAGAGCTTATTTGATGCGATTCCTAAAGAAATTGATCGGGCAGCGTTAGTAGATGGTTATTCAGAATGGCAAGTCTTTACCAAGGTTATTTTGCCTATTGCTAAACCTGCAATAGCATCTACTGCATTTCTAGCTTTTATTTATTCCTGGAATGAATTTTTATTTGCCTTGATATTGGGAGGAAGGGCAGCAAGAACATTACCTTCAGCATTCCCAGGTCTGGTAACTGCCTTAGGAACTTACTGGGGGCAACTCTGCGCAGTTTCTGCTGTTGTTGCTATTCCAGTAATATTAATGGCTGTATTCTTACAACGTTATTTAGTACAGGGATTAACTTTAGGAGCAGTAAAAGGTTAATAAATCATGTTTAGTAAAATAGGAGGCAGTATTTATGGAATTTGGAGATGTTGTTTTTTATTCAATACTATGTCCTATACTCATTATTTTGTTTTGGTTAAAGTTTTTTGAATCTTTCATTCCTTTGTGGGGTGCCTGGATTGTTTCAAGCATCGTAATTATTTACATAATTTCAAGATATAAATACAGAAGATCTAATTTAAGAAAAACAGAGGAGATAGAAGGTGCCAAAGGTAATATTAAAAAATTTATGTAAGAAATATGGAGATGTTAATGCGGTTGAAGATCTTAATCTTGAAATAAAAGACAAAGAGTTCTTTGCTTTATTAGGACCATCTGGTTGTGGCAAATCTTCCACTTTAAGAATGATTGCTGGTCTAGAAGAGATAACAAAGGGAGATATTTATTTCGATGATATTAGGGTAACCGATCTTCCTCCTGCCGAACGTAATATTGCACTAGCTTTTGAAAATTATGCTCTCTATACTCATTTAAATGTGTACAAAAATATTGCCTTTCCCTTAAAAATCAGAAAAATTCCTTCAGAAGAAATTGATAAGCGAGTCAAAGAGATTGCAAAATTCATGCAACTTACTGATATATTAAATAACAATGTTAGATTTTTAAGCGGTGGTCAACAACAAAGAGTAGGAGTAGCAAGAGCATTAATAAGGAGACCAGCGGTATTTCTCTTAGATGAACCAATATCTCATCTAGAAGCAAAATTGAAGGAATCTATGAGAACAGAATTATTACGTATACATAATGATTTAAAAGTTACAACAATTTATGTGACTCATGATCAGGCAGAAGCTATGAGCATGGCAGAGAGGATCTGTATAATGAATTTTGGGAAAATTCAACAAGTAGGAACACCAAAAGAGTGTTATGGTAATCCAGTAAACGAATTTGTAGCTGGGTTTATTGGCGAACCCCCTATGAATTTATTAAATGCCTCAATATTAACTGAAAATAATTTTTTAAAGTTAGAAGTATTTAGTAAAAAAATAAATTTTCCTGAAAAATATGCTTCAGTATTTAAAAAATATAACAGTAGTTTGAATGGGAAAAAGATTGTAAAGCTCGGTATTAGACCTGGGGATATTAGGTGTTTTAACACCAATAAAGAGGATAATACAATTGAAGGTGAAGTTAATTTTATAGAACCTAGGTCCGAAGGAAAGTTTGTTATTAATGTTAAAATAGGAGATTTTTACCTTCTAGTGAAAACCGATGGAACATTTAAGCCAGAGTTAAATACTAAGATATATTTAAAATTTATTGAAGATAATATTCATCTTTTTGATCAGAATACTGGAATAAATCTGAATAGAAATGTGAGTGTTTAAAAAAATGGCCAAAATTATGTTAGAAGAAGTTACCAAAACATTTGGGGAAAATAATGTAATTAATGATTTAACTTTTACGTGTAATGATGGTGAATTTTTCGTTATTCTAGGACCTTCCGGTGCTGGAAAAACAACAATTATGAATTTAATAGCAGGCTTAGAGGAACCAACAAAAGGTTTTATATATCTTAATGATAAAGTTATCAATAATGTTGAGCCAAGACATAGAAACATTGCTTATGCCTTTGAAAATTACTCATTATATCCACATTTAAATGTATATGAAAATATTTGTTTTTCATTGAAGTCTCCTATAAGAAAAGATAAATTTTCCAAAGAGGAAATTGATATGCTTGTGAATGAAATAGCAATTCAATTTCAAATAAAAGAGCTGCTTAACAGGAGTATTACCCAGCTTTCAGGAGGTCAAAGACAAAGGGTTGCTTTAGCTAGAGCATTAATTAGAAAGCCCGAAGTTTACCTTCTTGATGAAGCAATTGCTCATTTAGATGCAAAGCTAAAGCATTTAACTAGAGCTATTTTAAAAGGATTTCAAAGACAAAAAAGAATAACAACCCTATATGCAACCCCTGATCAGCTTGAAGCCGTTGCTTTAGGGGATAGAATTGCAATTATTAATCATGGTATTTTACAGCAATTAGATACTCCTGAAAAAATTTATAAATACCCTAATAATTTATTTGTTGCCAGATTATTTGGTGAACCTGCAATAAATACCTTTCCAGGAGAATTGTATTCTAAAGATGAGAATATACTAATCAATATAAATGGAACGCCTCTGGTTTTACCTGATAATGCTAAAGAACAATTATGTACAAAAAATATAGGATCTCAGGTAATTGTGGGAATTAGACCAATTGATATTTCCATAATAAGAGAAGTAGATATAAATAAATATTCAAATATTGGTATTGGGGAAATTAAATTGATTGAATATTTTGGTGATAGCTTTATCTACTCAATAAAATTAAATGGATTTTCTTTTAAAATCAAATCAGATCAAGAGCTTGACGTAAAAATTAATAAGAAAGTTAATTTACATTTTAATATGGATAATATACTTATATTTGATGAAGGTACAGAAAAAAGAATATGGCCATAAAACTTATGAAAAAATAGAAATAGGGCATAAAATTGACTTTTTTAATGCAGTTGCTTTAAAAAGGGAGGTGAGATAAATATTAAAAAATATTTATTTTTTTTCTAAAAAATAGTAAGCTTGATTAACATTGTAGAAATATACTCATAATTTAAAGTGAAAATTATCTGTTTAATTTTAATCTAAATAAAAGGAGAAAAAAATGAAAAAAGTTAATATTATTACTCTATTTTTAATTGTATCTTTTTTATTGTTTACTTTGTCTTCTAGTGCTCAAAATCCAGAAGATGAATGGCTGGTAGAAGCGGCAAAACCTTATAAAGGGGTAACATTACATATGATTGGAGAAGCCTTACCCCCCCTAGATGCTTTAAAGCAGAAGTCAGTAGAGTTTACAGAACTTACCGGTATAAAAGTAGAATTTGAAATGTTTGCCATGGATGAAGCAGACGAAAAGGCTATAGCTGACTATGTAGCAGGAACAGGTATTTATGATATAACTATGACTAGCAATAGTACTGTATCTAGAGATGCGGAAAATGGTTGGTTAGAACCGGTAGAAACTTTTATAGATAACAAAAAAATTACAAGTCCCAATTTTTATATCGGAATGGATATTAGTAATCTAGAGTGGTTAAATGGTAATTTTGAGTATAAAGGTAAGTTATATGGCTTACCATTCTCTTTTCATACCCTGATCTATGATTGGAGAGTTGATCTTTTTGAACATCCAGAAGAGAGAGAAAAGTTTAAAGCTAAATATGGTTATGAATTACCGGTTCCAGCAATCAACATGGATCAACTAAGGGATTTATCTGAATTCTTTACTAGGAAAAAGGGAGAAAAATTAGCAGATGAAATTCTGGATCATGATGTATATGGAATTACATTATGTGGTAAAAGGCATATTGCCACTGTATTTAATTTTAAAAATGTTTTATCTGCCTTTAATGGAAAAATAATTGATGCACCAACAGGATTTGATTATGGGCCAGTTGTAATCAACTCAGAAGAAGCAATAAGAGCCCTAATTTACTATAAAGATTTGTATGATAATTTCTGTCCTCCTGGAAGCGATACTTACACTTGGGATGAACAATTAGCAGCTATGCAGTCTGGGCTTGCTGTGCAGACTTTATTATGGGCAGATGCCTGCTATGCTATTAGTGAAGACCCTTCTCAATCGAGGGTTGTGGGAAAGGTTGCTTATAGTGGTATGCCAATTGCTGCTCGTAAAACTACCAATTTAAATGGTTGGGCTTTGTGTATACCATCAGCATCTAAAAATAAAGAAGCTGCTTGGCTTTTCTTGCAATGGACCCAACGTAAAGAGGTTCAGGCTGAAATAATGGCTAATGGGAGTATCTCTTTATCTGATTCGGCATATCAAGATCCTAAAGTTTATAAACTTACTTATGCACCATCACACTATTTTATTACCCATGCCAGAATTTTAGAGCTTGATGGTAAAAAAGCTTTTAGAGAACCAGGAAGTGCATGGGGTTTACCTAAAGAGTATGCTGAAACACCAGATCCCTTAACAGGTGAATTATTTCCGGCAGCCTTTGACCAGCCAAGATTTCCTGAAGCTGTAGTTATTGATGATATTTTAGCAAGATACATAAATGGATGTCTTGTCGGGCAATATGAACCAAAGGTTGCTCTCGATAAAGCTGCTGAGGAAATAAAGAACAAAATACCTAAATTAAAAGATTTTTAATTCTATTTTTATCTAATTGAGAAAAAAGATGATTATAAATAAGTGTCAATAGATACGAGAAGGTAGATTGAAAATCAAAATTCTTAAAATGAGATATAGCTAATACAGAGAAAAAATTTCAAATTTTTTCTCTGTATTAGCTATATAATAATAATTTTGGATGAATGAACTAATTGGTTAGGATAATAGTCTGATTGGAAAGGAGGTAAAACTTATACGATAAAAATTTATTATAGTATTATGAGTCAAAAATAGCAAAATAATGATTATTTTATCTAAGAATATTAAGGAGGCAAAATGTATGAAACTCAACAAAGAACAACTTTTAGATATGTTTAGTAAAATGGTTTTGATAAGGCAGTTTGAAACAAGAGTAAAAAAATCGTTTGCTGATGGGGATATTCCTGGTTTTATTCATTTATCTGCAGGTCAGGAAGCTATTGCAGTTGGATGTATTACAAACCTTAGAGAAGATGACTATATTGTAAGCCACCATCGAGGTCATGGTCATTTGATTGCTAAAGGTGGCAATATTAATTTTATGATGGCTGAATTATATGGGAAAAAGACTGGTTATTGTAAGGGGAAAGGTGGTTCCATGCACCTTGCTGATATGGATATTAATATGTTGGGTGCACATGGTATTGTCGGTTCCACAGTGACAATTTCAACCGGTGCTGGTCTTTCAGCAAAATTAAGAAAAAGTGGCCAAGTTACTCTATGTTTTCTTGGCGATGGTGCATCAAATACTGGAAGATTTCATGAAGGAATTAATTTAGCTGCCATATGGGACCTACCCATTGTAATTATTATTGAAAATAATTTTTATGCGGAGGCTACCAGTATTTTTTATTCCACTAGATTAAAAAAACTTTCTGATAGAGCTATTGCATATGGAATTCCAGGAGAAACTATTGATAGCAATGATGTATTGGAAATATATGAAAAAGTTGGAAAGGCAATAGATAGAGCTCGAAAGGGCAAAGGACCATCACTTATAGAAATTCAGACCTATAGACATTTTGGTCATGAAGAGGGTGATACGGAAACCTATAAAAAGAAATCTGAGATTGAAGCATGGTTAAAAAAAGAACCAATTGAATTATTAAAAAGACGACTAATTAAGGATGGTATTTTAACTGAAAAAGAAGCTGAAAGAATTAATCAAAAAATGAAAAATGAGGTGGAAGAAGCTGTTAAATTTGCAAAAGAAAGTCCATATCCGGAACCTGAAGAAACGTTAGAAGATGTTTATGCTTAAAAAAAAGGGGGATATATAATATGAGAATATTAACTTATAGGGAAGCGATAATTGAAGCACTAAAAGAAGAGATGGAAAGAGATCCATCCATATTTATTATGGGGGAAGACATAGGAGAACACTGGCAGGGATCAGTAAAAGAATTTGAAGGATTATGGCCAAAATTTGGTGCAGAAAGAATTAGGGAAACGCCTATCTCTGAAACTGCATTTTTAGGATGTGCCATTGGAGCTGCGATGACCGGTATGAGGCCAATAGCTAATGTCATGTTTGCTAGTTTTCTTGGTGTGCCTATGGATGAAATATTCAGTCAAGTTACCAAGATGCGTTATATGTTCGGGGGTAAAACAAAGATGCCAGTCACAATTATGTGTCTTTCTGGTGGTGGGATGAATGCTGCAGCTCAGCATTCAGTTTGTTTAGAAGGAATGTTAATGAGTGTACCAGGATTAAAAATGGTTTCACCATCTACTCCCTATGATGCTAAAGGGTTATTAAAATCAGCAATTAGGGATGATAATCCTGTTATTTTTTTCCAGAATTTATTTCTAACTATTAGTGGTTTTAAAGGTGAGGTTCCAGAAAATGATTACACTATTCCACTAGGAGAAGCAGTAATCAGGAATGAAGGTGATGATGTGACTGTTGTTGCCATAGGAAATATGGTTCATACAGCACTTTCTGCTGCAGGTAAACTCAAACAAGAAAATATTAGTTTAGAAGTAGTTGATCCAAGATGTATGGCACCACTCGATGAGAAAACAATAATTGAATCAGTTAAGAAAACAGGGAAAATAGTTATATTAGATGAAGAACCAAAAATAGGAAGTGCAGCTAGTGAGATTGCGGCAATAATTGCTGAACAAGCAATAGAATATCTTGATGCACCAGTTAAGAGAGTGTGTGCACCAAATACCCCGATTCCATTTAGCCCGCCACTTGAAAAATACTGGTTACCAGATGAGAACAAACTTATTGAGGCTATACATTCAATAATATAAAAAATAATAAAATTACACTTGTTGTCTGGATGAATATTAATTACTATAGTTCATATTCTGTTTTCTCGATTTTAGCAACTCGATTAGAAAACAATCTTTAATTGAGCTTGGTTGATATATTGTATAGATAGAAAAATTAAAAACAATATGATCATTTTATTACCTAATTTCATGATAGTTTTCTCTCATATTCACAAATTGAGTGGAAACTATCATGAAATGAATATAGTCTATATTATCTATGCAGTACCTTATTTTTGAAAATTATTAAATATATATTTATGTATTATGATGAAATTCACATTTATTGGTATAAGGGGGATTAGATAATGAGACTAAAGAACTTAACTGCCATAGTAACAGGAGGAGGAACAGGGATTGGTAAAGGTGTATCACTGCGATTAGCAAGAGAAGGGGCCAACCTTGTAATTGTGGGAGTAGATATTGTTAAATCAGATTGCAACCAGTATTTTAGTAAAAACATTGGAGGATATACAGCCGCAAAGAAAATTGTTAAATTTTTGATAGAAAAAGGCTTTAGGGCGCTGGCAATAGAAGCAGACGTAACAAAAGAAGAACAAGTAAAAAAGATGATTGATGAAACAGTAAAAAATTTTAGTACTGTTGATATTCTAGTAAATTGTGCAGGAGTAATATCTTTTAGACTCATCGAGAACCTCACTCTCCAAGATTGGGATCATATTATTGAGGTGAATTTAAAGGGAACATATATAACCAATAAAGCTGTAGTTGCTCAGATGAGGAAGCAAGGCAAGGGTAAAATTATTAATTTTTCATCAGAATCTGGGAAAAAAGGAGAAATTGGATTATCACATTATTGTGCATCAAAATGGGGCGTTATTGGTTTTACTAAGGCGTTAGCAATAGAACTTGCTAAGGAAAAAATAACTGTTAATGCAATTTGTCCTGGTGTTGTTGAAACGCAAATGTGGAATGAAATAAGTCAAAAGCTTGCAAAAAATGGTGAAACCGAAAAGCAAAGTTTTTATAGAATTGTAAAGACAAATTATCCTCAAGGAGCATTGCAGACAGTTGAAGATATGGCTGAAGCAGTAGTTTTTCTTTCAGTTTCTGATCATATTACTGGTGAAGCCTTGAGTATTGACGGTGGTTCAACGATATAAGATAAAGAATATAATTTAAGCTATTGTTATAAATTCATATAAAAGGAGAGTTGTTAATGAAAGAAATTAAAATACCTAAACGAGGAATGACTAACACACCTATTCTTGTTGCTCAGTGGATAATAAAAGAAGGAGACCATGTTAAACCGGGTAATGAAATTGTAACTATAGAAGCAGAAAAAATAAATTATACTATAGAAGCAGAAATATCAGGATATGTGCATATTTTAGTGAGCGAAGGACAAGAAGTTCCCATAGGGACAGTTATTGGTATTGTTGCTGAAACCTTAGAAGAATATCAGCAAATTAAGAATAAAAAAATAACTGAAGCAATAGTTGAATCGCCTTCCAAAAGTGAGAACAAGATAGAAAGAGAAACGAAAAAAGATAGCTCTTTGATCCCATCTTCTTTAGAAGATAAAGAAAGATTAAGAATTTCACCAGCTGCACGTAGGATTGCTAAGAAATACGGAATAGATATTACATCTATCAGCGGTACAGGGCCAGAAGGAATTATAATAAAAAATGATATTGAGAAATTAATTCATGATAAGGATGGACAGAAAGAAATTCTGGATTTATATGATGGGAGGAAAGTAGGAGAAATAATACCCCTTAACCAAATGAGAAAACAGATAGCCGAACACATGGTTAGAAGCTTATCCGTCTCTGCACAGCTTACACTTATGGGGGAGATTGACATGACAGAGATGACAAAGTTACGTAAAAATATGCTTGCACAGGAAAAGATTATTGGCACAAGGATTACATATACAGTTTTATTCGTTTATTTAGTTGCAAAACAACTTAAGAAACATCGAATTATCAACGCTAGTCTCATAGATAATGAGATCAAGTTATGGGATAGTATAAATATAGGAGTTGCGACATCTTTGGAAAACGGTTTAATTGTTCCAGTGATAAAGGATGTAGATAAAAAATCATTACCTTCTTTAAGTATAGAATTAAAAGAACTTATAAAAAAAGCAAAAGAAGAAAAGCTACAACTTAGGGATGTAACCGGTGGTACTTTTACAGTTACTAATTTAGGATCCTTTAGTGGAGCAGGATATCGTTTTGAGACCCCCATAATTAACCAACCGGAGTCAGCGATTCTCGGGACTGGTGGTATTTCAGACAGAGTCGTAGTTCGTGAAGGCAAAATTGTTATTAGTCCCATCCTGACCTACTATTTTACCTATGATCATAGAGTTATTGATGGATTAACTGCTGCTAAGTTTATGGAAGATGTCCGGGAAGCCTTTGAACAGCCCCTTTTATTTTTAGATTCAAGTAATTTGCAGGAATCAAATTTAAGTGATGGAATATCCCGAAATCAGATATTTAATCGATAAACAATAGAATTATATATAAATAAAAACTGACTGTATTTCTTTTAGAATTAAGGAATTATTATTAAAGCCCAAGGAAATTGTGTAGTTAGTTTACTAGAAATAGGATTTTCAGACAATACTAAGTGTTAAATAAAAATATGAAATGAAAGAATAATATAACTGAAACATACTTTAGACAAAAATTTTTTTCTATTTTTTCATTTCTTACTGAAAGGAGGTGTTGCTTTAGAGGGAAGTGGTAAATTTTAAAACTAGCATTTTTCTTACTATCTAGTACATAATATTAAGAATGACATTTTCAATAAATAAAATATTTGGAGGTTTTAATATGTATATTAATAAGAAAATATTGATTTTGCTATTAATAACTATGTTGTTTTTTGGATGTTTAACTATGTTAACATTGGCACAGGAAAAGATTTTGAAAGCTCAAACATTATGGGGTCCAGTGCAATATGGTGATGTACTGAAAGATTGGGAAGAAGATTTTAATGAAATTCACAAGGGTAGTTTACAGATTAAAGCTTATACTGCAGGGGAATTAACATCTATGCAACAAACAATCCCAGCGGTTCAGGCAGGGGCTGTTGATATGGCAACATGTATGGGAGCACATATGGGCGCCCCAATTGATGTAGTGGCATTCGAATCTGCTCCTCCCTTTGCGTGGGATAACGCAATGGAGTGTTTGACACTATGGGAAATGAGAGGCATGAAGGAAGTTGTTAGTGAATCATGGGCAGCCTTGGGTGGAATTGTTGTTGTGGGACATACTATTTGTGATCCGCTCAATATTATAAGTAAGAAACCATTAAATTCGATAAGTGATCTTAAGGGACTAAAAATAAGTGGAGATCCAAACGTTGCCCGCATTTTTAAAGATGTTGGCATTACCAGTGTGACCTTGACATATGATGATTTATATTTGTCAGCTGAGACAGGTATGATAGATGGTATTGCTTGGGGAGGTGCAACTGAAGGATATACAAACAGCTGGTATGAGGTATGCCCCTATTTTTTAACCAATCCTATTTCTGGTGCTTTTACTAATCCTTGGATTATGAATGAAAAATTATGGAATTCGCTATCTCCAGGTCAGCAGAAGGCTATAACTACAGGATTAAACGATTTACGTGGTAGACTTATGGCTTATTATTATGAGGGAGAAATGGAGAGCCTAAAGCATTTTAAAACAACAACAATTCCTGCAGAAGAATGGAATCAGTTACGGGAATTAACTTTTAAATATTGGGATGAAGAGATAGCACCAAAAAGTGACAGAGCTGCTCGCATCGTTAATATCATTAAAGAGTATCAATTGATTAGCGATTAAGCTATATAAGAATAAATTAATAAAATAATTATGTTATTAGAACAATACCTAAGAGTAATTTAAAAAGTAATATTAAAAAATTGACTTGCTTTCCCCTTCGTTTTTACTGAAATCACGGTAAGATACAAGTAAAGAGGAAGCAAGTCAATTTTAGTAAAGTAATTTAAAGAATTATTTTGTTATAAGTTGCTAAGAAATTGAAGCGGAGGAGGCAGAAATATTGAAATTTTTATCAAAATTATTAAACCTTATAGATCAATTTTCAATAATGATGGGAAAGATATGTAAATATCTTATCCTTGCTATCTTGGGTGTAATGCTATATGAAATAATATCAAGGTATGTCTTCAACTCTCCGACTGATTGGGCTTCTGAATTAAGCAGTTATATGTTTGGTACATTATTTTTTTTGGGTGGAGCATATTCTCTTATTAAAGAAGAGCATGTTCGGATGGATCTTCTCTATATCAAATGGCCTAGGAAAGTACAGAAGATTGCAGATATAGCCACCTTTCCCCTATTAGCATTATATCTGGGTCTATTTATTCAAGGTGGAATTGGTAACACTCTATTTTCGATTAGAAATAGTGAGGTTTCACGCTCCCTCTGGGCGCCACCACTGGCACCAATAAAAATAATAATTACATTTGGAGCTTTTTTATTGCTGATGGAGGCAATTAGTATTCTGATAAGAGATATTCTTGTTTTATTCAATAAAGAGTTGCCTGGTGTAATCAATAGCAGTAGTAAGAAGAATAAGGAGGTTAAGTTGTGAGTACATTGTTTCTACCACTGATTATGTTTCTTGGAATGATTTTATTATTGTTGACGGGAAGGCAAATCTTTATAATTATTGGATCAGTTGCAGCGATTGTTGCTTTGTTTCTATGGGGAGAAGGAGCTACCTTCATGCCTTTCAGCAAGGGTACTACTTTTATAGATTTTTACTCTCTTCTGGCTATCCCTCCTTTTATTTTTATGGGTTCAATTTTGTCTAAATCAGGCGTAGCAGAACGAATATACCAAGCAATCTATGTATGGTCAGGACGTATTCGTGGTAGTTTAGCCATTGGAACTGTAATTATGTGCGCTATTATTGCAGCAATGTCAGGTACTAATATTGCTGGTACTGTAACTGGAACTACAGTTGCCTTACCAGAAATGTTA
Organism: Atribacterota bacterium; assembly: GCA_028717805.1. Taxonomy (NCBI): domain Bacteria; kingdom Pseudomonadati; phylum Atribacterota; species Atribacterota bacterium. The sequence continues at coordinate 8,675 of JAQUNC010000006.1, read as the reverse complement.
AAACGAAACTATGATAAGAAATTGGCAGTAGGCACTATTATGTCTGGAGGGTCATTGGGTTTTTTAATCCCACCTAGCGTAGTATTTATTTTTTATGGAGTTATTGCCAGAACATCTATTGCATATTTATGGCTTGCAGGTATAGGCCCAGGTATTTTATTGACTATTTTATATATTATATATATTTTAATTGTATGTAAAAAGAAACCAGAATTAGCAGAAGTTATGTCTTTGGAAGAATATCAGAAAATTACACTTAAAGATAAGTGTTTTGCTGCATTAGGGGCTATTCCGGCTTTATTGCTCATTTTATTAGTACTTGGCACTCTCTTTATGGGTATAATCACATTGGTGGAATCCTCTGCGATTGGAGCAATAGGAGCAATAATTTGTGCTGCCATTAATAAAAAATTGAACTGGAATATTATTGAAGAATCAATGGAGGATTGTTTGCATACCACGACAATGGTGATGTGGATTCTAACAGCTGCCTTCTTTTTTAGTTCTGTTTTTGATGCAGTAGGAGCAGTTAAAGGCGTAGAAAGCTTGCTGAACCTTGCTGGTGGAAATAAATGGATTACTTTGATAATAATGCAAATAAGCTTTATATTTTTAGGCATGGTTTTAGATGATACAGCAATGCTTATTATTGTTGCTCCGGTGTATATTCCTATTGCTTTAAAATTAGGTTTTGATATTAGGTGGTTTGGTGTTCTTTATGTGATAAACTGTCAGATGGCTTTTATTACTCCACCATTTGGCTATAACCTTTTTTTAATGAAAGGAATTGCTCCAGAAGGAATCACTACTGAAGTAATCTATAAATCTGTTACTCCCTTTGTTCTTATTCAATTGATAGCATTGATTCTTGTCATGATATTCCCCCAGATTGCAATGTACTTACCATCTTTAAGATTCGGGGTTTAGAGTAAAAAATAACATATGGTCAGGTTAATTATTAATAGTAAAAAATTATCTATAAAATACACTATTAATTTTTTAATTTAAAATATGGTTGATAAATAAAGTATATTTTCTTTGGTAATTATAATAATCTGAGTATTATATTTCATTCTATTATTACTAGAAATTATTGTTTAAAATATTTTATAATTAATAAGGAGAAAAACTATGAACAATATTTTAAACTATTCCAGTAATCAATTGCGAATCTCCCTCAGTGATGCTAGCTTTAAATTGGAGAAGATTCCTGAAAAAGTGCTACAGAATTATCTCGGCGGTGTCGGTTATGCAGCCAAGGTACTCTACGAAGAATTAAATGAAGGCATTGATCCTTTAAGTCCAGAAAATAAACTCATCTTTGCCACTGGTCCTTTAACCTCCTATCAGGTTCCGGGGGGTGGCAGTATCGAAATCTGTTTTAAATCCCCTCTGACCAAGGCCTGGGGTGAATCCCGCTGTGGAGGAGACTTTGGTCCAGAATTAAAAAAGGCCAGCTATGATTTTCTTATTGTAGAAGGCAAATCTTCCCAACCAGTTTATCTCTTTATCCATGATAAACAGGTAGAATTTAGAAATGCAAATCATCTGGTAGGTAAGAAGGTATCGGAAAAAACCAGAATAATCAGGGAAGAATTGGAAGACCAGGATATCTCTATCATGTGTATAGGAATAGCTGGAGAAAACTTGGTTAGCATAGCCTCCATCATGAGTGAGGATAGAGCTGCCGGAAGATGTGGTGCCGGAGCGGTAATGGGGTCTAAAAACCTAATTGCTATTGCTGTTAAGGGTTCAGATAAACTGCAACCTAAAAATCCAGAAGATTTTAACATCGCCTTAAAAGAAGTAAGAAAGGTATTAAAGGAGAGTGAATTTGTTAAAGGTTTAAGGCAATTTGGTACTATAGGAGATATGGCTGGTAATGATGCTGCCGGAGATTGGCCAACCAAGAATTGGCAATCCAACAGCTGGGGTAAGGCTGAGAAGCTTTATGACCATTACCTAAAAAATAATTTTGTTAAAAACAAGATGTGCTATAAGGGTTGTCCTATTGCCTGTGGCAGGGTGGCCAAAGTGGAAGAAGGAAGGTTCAAAACTCCTCAGCATGAAGGGGCAGAATATGAATCAGTCAGTGCCTTTACTGCCTTTGTCTTCAACCAGGATATGGATGCAGCTATTCATAGTACCTATCTATGCAATGAATTAGGGATTGATACCATATCAGCAGGTGCCGTTATTGCCTTTGCTATGGAATGCTATGAGCACAAACTCATCTCAAAAGAAGAAGCTGATGGTTTAGATTTGTCCTGGGGTAATCCTGAAGTACTACCCATCCTGGTGGATAAAATAGTTCAAAGAGAGGGATTGGGAAATCTATTGGCAGATGGTGTAGCAAGGGCAGCACAGAAAATTGGACCCCAGGCAGAAGAATATGCCGTGCATGGTAAAGGATTGGAAGGCCCTGCCCATGATCCTCGTTCCGGTAAATTATTGGCCGTTACCTATGGTACTGCCAACAGGGGAATGTGTCATATCCATCCCTTAGAGGGTATGGCTTACGATTCTGGTAAAATCACCTGGGGCATGACTCCCTATGGTGTGCCGGATCCCAATCAACTGGATCGCTGGGATGAGAAAGGCAAAGGGGCTATTACCAAAACTTTACAGGATGGCTTGATTATGCCTGATGTTCTTGGTGTCTGTAAATTCTTTATGTATGCCGGAATTACCTTAGAACATTATGCTAAAATTTTATCAGCTTTAACCGGATGGCAGCTAAATGGTGCAGACCTCTTAAGGATTGGGGAAAGAGTAAACAACTTACAGAGGTTATTCAATATTAGAGAGGGTATAGGTAGAAAGAATGATCTTCTTCATGAAAGAGTAAAAAGTCTTCCCCAGTTTGGTTTGTATCACAAGGAAGAGAAATGTGCTATCAAGGATTATGAAGGTATGCTAAAAGAATATTACCAGGCCAGAGGCTGGGATTCCCAGACTGGTATACCTAAGCAGGAAAAGCTAAGAGAACTGGGATTAAATCTGGTATGAGTAAATAGAAAATGGGTATTAACCATAATGAAAGTAAAGGTTAAGCTTTACACTATCTTGAAAAAGTATGCCAAGGGCAAGATATTGGGAGACGGCAGTATTATTTTAAAGAAAGTCACTACGCTACAAGAATTAACCAACGACTATCTTGCCATTCCCAATAAAATAGGGATAGTGTTTCTGGTCAACAATACCCCTCAGGATAAAGATTATATTCTATGCGAGGGTGATGAAGTAAAGATCTTCTCCTTGATATGTGGCGGGTGAAATAGTACAGATTACTACGAATGAAAATAAAATTAACTAGAAGTTTTTATTACATATTATGTTGATAAAGAGAGATTCACTTAAAATTAAAGAAAATGTGCCTTTATAGTTTATTTTTACACCCAATGTAAAGTGTTAATATTTAGAAATTTATATTTCCAAATACTCCTTTATTAACTTTATAGAAATATTAGTAAGAATATGAATATTCTTTATTGGAATGTTTCTATGATATAAGTCAACTACTTTTTGATATTCATCGATAGTTTGTCTAATTATGATTTCACTATGCCATAATATAGCAGCGATTTTATTAATGCTCACACCCTTTTTATGAAGTTCTATTATTTTAGATTTAAAAGATATTCCTCTACCTATATCTTTAATGAATCCTCTAGTAGGTATCGCAAATCCTTCTTGGTTTAAATCAAATATATCTCTTTTTATTGTACTTATACTTGTACATAGTAACAAAGCTAGATCTTCTTGAGTAAGGAGAGCCCCTTTAAAGAAAGCTTCTTTACAAAATTCTAAAATTTTTTTCTTTCTTAAAAGTGAAATTTTACCAGATTTAATAAATTTTTTATCTTTTTCGCAAAAAAATTGGAGAGATATTGTTTTCTTCTTGCATTTTGAAATAGGCTTAGAAACTGGTTCTTCCTTTGATACTGCTTTATAGAAAATAATATTCTTTCTAATAGGACTAAGTGTTTTCATAATAAAAGATCACTAATAAATATAAGTTCATATGAACTTATATTAAAAAATATTTTTTAAGAGCTTGTTTTTTTCTTTTAAAAATTATAATATATTATTAACTGGGATACAATATCCCAGATGAATAATAATCAAATTATTTTAAATAACGAAAAGAGATCAAATATATGAATAGTAGTTTAATAACAGCTGATAGCAGTGATATCGATAAACCAATAACATTTGAACCCATGGTTGATATCATTGCTGAAAAAATTAAGAAAGAAATTGTCTATGGCAAAATTGAACGTGGTAGTAGACTATCTACCAGGAAGATATCTGAAGAATTAAATGTTAGCCGGACTCCTGTAAGGGAAGCAATAAGAAGATTGGAGACAGAAGGATTGATTGAATTATTACCAAGACGGGGGTTTGTAGTCAAAGATTATAGTTTGGATGAAATTAGAGAAATATATAATGTCAGAAAGATATTAGAAAGCGAAGCAATTAGGTGTGCGTGTGAAAATATTAATATTGAAGAATTAAGAAATATCGAAAATATTTCAAAAGAGTTAAATCTAGAGTTAAAAAAACAGCCGAGTGATATTTTTATAATTCAGAATATAAATAAGATATTTCATTTTTCTATTTATTGTATCTGTCGCAACAAATGCTTATGTAATATTATAGAAAATTTATGGTATAAATCTTTCGGTTTATTAATTACCATTTTTTCTGCTCCTCACAGAAGAGAGGAAATTCCTATTGAACACCAAGCTATTATTGATGCTTTAAAAACAGGGAAGCCTGAGAAAGCTGTACAAGCTTTACGAAAGCATATGAAAGAGACAGAAGGCATTTTGATATCATATTCCAAAAAATAATATCAGATATTGATATCTAATCAATACATTGTGCAATAAAATTTATAGTTTTAAAGGAGTAAGAATGATGATTGGCATTGTCGGTTATGGTGCATACATACCAAAATACAGGATTAAGGTTGAAGAGATTGCAAAAGTATGGGGAGAAGACGCTGATGCACTTAAAAAGGGACTGTTATTAGAAGAAAAAACAGTTCCTTTTTTAGATCAGGATTCGGTGACAATTGGTGTTGAAGAAGCACAAAATGCACTTAAGAGAGCTCTTATCAATCCAAAAGAAATTGGGGCAGTTTATATTGGTTCTGAATCACCACCCTATGCGGTGAAACCAAGCAGTTCGATTATTGCTGAGGTAATTGGAGCGGTTCCAGAAGTACACACCGCAGATTATGAATTTGCTTGCAAGGCTGGGAGTGAGTCCATATTTGTATGTTATGGTTTAGTAAAAGCGGGGCTCATTAAGTACGGGTTAGGAATCGGGGCAGATACGTCCCAAGGTGCGCCTCAAGAGCCTTTGGAATATTCTGCTGCTGCCGGAGGAGCAGCTTTTATTATAGGAGAAAGTGATACATTAGCTGATATACTAGAAACTTTTTCTTACACTACTGATACTCCCGATTTTTGGAGGAGAGACAGTGAATTTTATCCTAAACATGGAGGCAGATTTACTGGAGAACCAGCATACTTTAAACATGTTCTAGGCGCAACAAAAGGCATAATGAATAAAGCCCAATTAAAACCTTCTGATTTTACCTATGCAGTATTTCATCAGCCTAACGGAAAATTTCCTTTAAAAGCTGGCAAAGAATTAGGCTTTAGTATGGAACAGATGAAACCTGGACTAATTGCTCCAAAAGTTGGAAATACATATTCTGGTTGTTCTCTTTTGGGATTAGCAGCAACCTTGGATGAAGCTAAACCAGAAGATCTTATTTTAATTACCTCTTTTGGATCCGGGGCAGGAAGTGATTCTTTTATTATTCGAGTAAAAGAGAAAATTGATAAGGTGAGACATTTAGCCCCTACTGTTAGAGAAATGTTGGAAGATAAAATTTATATTGATTATGGTACTTATGTTAGATATAGAAGGATGATCAAAGAATAAATTTTTATAAAAAGGTGATTTTATATGAGAGATGTAGCAATTATAGGAGTAGGAATAACAAAATTTGGAGAGCTATGGGAAAAATCTTTACGTGATATCTTTGTAGAGTCTGCCCTGATGGCAATTGATGATTGTGGTGTTAATAAAATAGATTCTATGTATATTGGAAATTTTTCAGGTGGTCTTTTTGTAGGGCAAGAGCATTTAAGCTCTCTATTAGCAGATTACTTGGGTTGTACTTCCGTACCGACAACAAGAATAGAGTCAGCCTGTGCCTCAGGTGCGTTAGCTTTAAAACAGGCTTTTCTTGAGGTAGCGTCAGGATTCAGTGATATTGTTTTGGCAGGAGGAGTAGAGAAAATGACTGATGTTGATACTGGTGAAGCAACTTTTGGTTTGGCTGCTGCTGCAGATAGAGAGTATGAAGCTTTTCATGGAGTAACATTCCCTGGACTTTATGCATTAATAGCTAGAAGGCATATGTTTGAATATGGCACAACTAGAGAACAACTTGCGAAAGTAGCAGTAAAAAATCATAAGAATGGTGCAAAAAATCCTCATGCCCAATTTCCTTTTAAAGTGACTTTGGAACAGGTTCTTAATTCAACATTAATAGCAGATCCCTTAAGATTACTGGATTGTTCTCCGATAAGTGATGGAGCAGCTTCTGTTATTATTTGTCCTGCAGAAAGAGCTAAAGAACTTACTAATAAACCAGTTAAAATAATTGGAGTGGGTCATGCAACTGACACAATTGCTTTAGCAGACCGAGAAAATATAACTACCTTAAAAGCAACTGTAGAGGCAGGGAAGCAGGCTTATAAAATGGCAGAAATAGGACCAGAAGATATTGATTTGGCTGAAATTCATGATTGTTTTACCATTGCTGAAATATGTGCCATAGAGGATCTGGGATTTGTCAAGAAAGGTGAAGGAGGAAGAGCAGTTGAAGAAGGTTTAACTGATATTGATGGTAAAATACCTGTAAATCCAAGTGGAGGCTTAAAATCAAAGGGTCATCCTGTGGGAGCAACTGGAATAGCACAAATAGTTGAAGTAGTTACTCAACTTCGAGGAGAAGCAGCAGCAAGACAGGTAAAAAATGCTAAAATTGGGCTGACTCATAATTTGGGTGGTTCTGGTGGAAGCGTAATAGTTCATATATTGGAGGCGATGTAAAGATGAGTACAAGTATTACAGTACCAAAAACATGGAGAGAATTTCCTCAACGTTACCGTTTGGAGGCAAGTAAATGTAAAAACTGTGGGAAAATATTTTTTCCACCAAGGCCTATTTGTTCCAATTGTAAATATAGAGAGTTTATACCAATTAAATTACCTAAAGAAGGTAAGATCTATAGCTTCACCATTATTAGAACGCCCTCTTCGGAGTTCAAAGATTATTCGCCTTTTGCCATTGCAATCATTGAACTGGATAATGGAATAAAATTAATGTGCCAGGTTGTTGACTGTGATTTTAGCGAGTTAGAAATTGGTAAAAGAGTTTCTCTTGTGTTTAGAAAAATACAAGAAGATGGATCTTCAGGGATTATTGCTTATGGATATAAGGGTATTTTAGAAAAATCAGAACTATAGAGAGGTAAATAATAGAAATGAAATCACCATTAGATTTAATGGCTTTAGAAGGAATAAAAGTATTAGATCTGACTAGGGTATTAGCTGGTCCTTTTTGTACCATGTTGCTTGCTGATTTAGGAGCAGAAGTAATTAAACTTGAAATTCCTGTTAAGGGGGATGACACTAGACAATATCCTCCTTTTATTGGTTCGGAAAGCGGATATTTTATGAATCTAAATCGAAATAAAAAAAGCATAACATTAGATCTAAAAAAGAGTGAAAGCAAAGAGATTTTTAAAGATTTAATCAAAAAAGTAGACGTTATTATTGAAAATTTTAGGCCTACAACAATGGAACAATTAGGATTAGGATATGAAAATTTAAAAGAAATAAATCCACAAATTATTTATGCTTCTATATCAGGATTTGGGCATTTTGGTAGATATAAAGATAGACCAGGATACGATATTATTGGACAAGCTATGGGAGGGATTATGAGTGTAACCGGTTGGCCCGATAGTCCTCCTACCAGAACGGGAACTGCGATTGCAGATATTCTTGCTGCTTTGAATTCTGCTATAGGAATATTAACAGCCTTACGGTATAGAGATATTTCAGGAGAAGGACAGAAAGTTGATGTTGCCCTAGTAGATTCAGTAGTTTCTGCTATGGAAACTCTAACTCAAATATACATTGTAGAAAAGAGGATTCCAAAACGCGAAGGAAATAGATACGAGTTTATCTATCCTTATGATTCTTTTAAAGCTAAAGATGGTTGGTTTGTTTTAGGGGTAGGTAATGACAATATTTGGGAGAGGTATTGTAAATTTATTGGTAAAGAATATTTATCTAAAGATGAAAGGTTTAATATTAACAGCAATAGGGTTAAGAACCATGCTGAAATTAAAAAAATAGTAGAGGAGTGGGCATCAAACAAAGAAGTAAATATGGTAGTATCTGAGCTTCTTTCTAACAAAATACCCTGTGCTCCTATATACTCTGTTGACCAAGTTGTTAATGATCCCCATATTTCAGAAGATAGAGAAATGTTTTGGGAAGTTACACATCCTGTTGCTGGAAAGATTAAAATAGGAGGAAATCCAATAAAGTTATCCAAAACACCTGCAAGCTTAAGAA